>NZ_JBHFPQ010000028.1:0-5324 GCF_041949875.1 Arhodomonas sp. KWT2 | reverse complement strand
TGCCACGGTGTCGAGCTCGCGGAAGATGCCCTCCTTGAGCTCCGGGGACTCCGGCGCCGCCTCGACAATCACCGTTGCATCGGCCAGGTCCGCCATGCGGGTGGTGACGCTGAGTCGCGCGAGCGCGGCCTCGGCGGCGTCGGCCTCCAGCCGGCCCTTGTCGACGAGGCGCCGCAGGCCACCGTCGATGGCCTCCCGGGCCTTGTCCAGAACGGCCTCGGAGACGTCGCACAGGACGACCTCCCGGCCCGCGGTGAGGGCGGTCTGGGCGATCCCCCGTCCCATGGTGCCGCCCCCCACGACGGCGATGCGCTGCGGCGTGT
The DNA here is from genome assembly GCF_041949875.1 of Arhodomonas sp. KWT2. Taxonomy (NCBI): domain Bacteria; kingdom Pseudomonadati; phylum Pseudomonadota; class Gammaproteobacteria; order Chromatiales; family Ectothiorhodospiraceae; genus Arhodomonas; species Arhodomonas sp. KWT2. The sequence continues at coordinate 5,001 of NZ_JBHFPQ010000028.1, read as the reverse complement.
CAGTCATCCGACTGGTCTCCTCTCTCTGTGCTGTAATGCCCCGTTCGTTACCCTGCCCGCACACGGCGTAAGGCGGGTTGGCCGACGGGAAGAAACGGCCATGATATCAGCGCCCCCGGCACACGGCGCGACTGCACGATTGCCGCCCTGTGCCGGACACCGCTATCAGGAGTAAACTCCCGCCCACGATCCACGCGGAGCACGGCATGAGTCTCGACGAGCACTGGTTTTCCGAAGCGTTCGAGGACGAGGGCGTGGCGTTTTCGCTGCGCATTACGGGTACGCTCCTCGACGAGCACAGCCCCTACCAGCACATCCAGGTCTTCGAGACGAGCCACTGGGGCAACGTCCTCACCCTGGACGGCTGCGTGATGCTGACGACGCGGGACAACTTCCTCTATCACGAGATGATGGCCCATCCGGCGCTGTTCACCCACACCGACCCCCGACGGGTGCTGATCATCGGCGGCGGCGACTGCGGCACGTTGCGCGAGGTCCTGCGCCACCCCGGCGTGGAGCGCGCGGTGCTGGTGGACATCGACGAGGGCGTGACCCGGGCGTCCGAGCGCTTCTTCCCGGAGCTCACCGAGGCCAACGGCGACCCCCGCGCGGAGCTGAATTTCACCGACGGCGTCGCCTACGTCCGCGAGGCGCCGGCCGGCGCCTTCGACGTGGTCATCATCGACAGCACGGACCCGGTGGGCTTCGCCGAGGGCCTGTTCGGCGCCCCCTTCCTGCGCGAGGTGCACCGCGTCCTCGACGACGGCGGGCTGGTGATGCAGCAGAGCGAGTCGCCGCTGTTCCATGCCGACACCCTCATCCGCGATCTCCACGGGGCGCTCACCGAGGCCGACTTCGACCAGCGCGTGACCCTGCCCTTCCCGGTGCCGAGCTACCCCGGCGGCTGGTGGAGCGCCACCCTCGCCGGGCGCGGCACGCCGGTGGACCGCTTCCGCGAGGCCGACGTGGCCGCACGGCCGTTCAGTACCCGGTACTACGACGCCGGCACCCACCACGGCGCCCTGGCACCGCCGCCGTTCTGCGCCGGCGTGTTCCACCCCCCGGCCTCCGCCGGGTAGCGCATTCCGCTCCGCTCGGCCGGAGGGGACGCCCCGGCCAACCTGGCCAGGCACGGCACCGCCGTCGCCGGTGCCGCATCGAAAGGCATCCACGCAGGCATCCGGCAACGTCCCGGATACGCCGGGTCGGTTGCGTACAAACAGATGAAAATCATTCCTGCCCGCGGCCCTGGACACCATGGCCGCAGCGGGGGCGCGTCACCTGCACGTCCAGCCCGTCGGACTGCCATTCTCCGATAGCATCGCCGCCTGGCTACCCGGGGCGCTGGCACACTGGCGACAGACACGGGCCCCGTCGAACGTCACGGTCACCCTCGGCGAGGACCAGTGTGCTGAGGAGGCGACGCTGGCGACAGTGCGGCGCCAGGCCGTAGATTCCGCACACACGGCCAAGTCCGTAAAGACGGTTCCACCGTCGCTCGGCAAGCCCGGGTGAGATCACGTGCCCGCCTTCGAGCATCACCTGCTGGTATGCACCGGACCGCGCTGCCATTTTCGCGACGCGCCCTCGCTGCGCGCGGAGTTCACCGACGCGTTGCGGGCGGCCGAGCTGTGGCAACGGTGTATCGTCTCCGAGACGAGCTGCCTAATCCCCTGCAACCGCGGCCCCATCGTCGCCCAGTATCCCCGTGGGCGGTGGTTCCAACTCCCCGACCGTGCCGCCGTGCGGCGCTTCGTCGACGCCGTGCTCCTGCGGGGCGAAGAAATGCCGGATCTCGTGGTACGAGACATCGGGGCGACAGCGCGGGTACCCCGCAAGTGCGGCCGAGACAGACGCTGATGCGGCACGGCCAGGAAATTGGAGAAGTGCGAGGTGGCGCGGATGGTATCATTGACGATCGAACGCCAACGCGACCGCAGCATGACCTTCTCGCGCAATGACAGGTACACGCGTTTCTGCGCCGCCCCCGACCGGCCATAGACCGCCTGGCGCGAGGACAGCGGCCCAATCCGTACTCAACGATGCGCCAGTGCCGGTGGTGGAACTGGATGCCAACGGCACACCGTGCTTCGTCAATCGGACCGCGCAACGGCTGATTGCGCGCACAGGCCTGGACGCCAGCGGGCTATTGCCCCCCACGCGCACCTCACTTCACCGCGAGGCCCTCGCCACCGGCGGCTGCGTGCGCGACGCCGCCCACCCCGTGGAAGGCCTGACCCTGACCTGGTCCTGCCAACCCCTGGAGCGCGACGGCCACACCTTGTGGTACGGCGACGAAGTGGCGCCGGGCGACGGCGCCCCCGGCGACGACGACCACATCCGCTACCGGCTGTTGGTGGATCACTCCACCGATGTTATCTCTCGCCACGGAAGAGACGGGCGCTTCCTGTTCGCATCGCCGGCCATCCGCAAGCTCCTCGGCTATACGCCGGAGGAGGTGATCGGCATCTCCGCCTACGACCTGTTCCACCCGGACGACCGTCGCGCCGTGTTCGACAAGGATCCACGGATATTCCATGACCACGGTTTCTATCTGCACCTCTACCGCATCCGCCACAAGGCCGGACATTATGTCTGGTTCGAGACCACCAGCGTCACCCACCGCGACGGCGGCACCGGCGAGCTCATCGACATCCTCTGCGTCTCCCGGGACGTCTCCCGGCGTGTAGCCACCGAGCGGGAGCGGGAACGGCTCGCCCGAGCGGTGGAGTCCACCACGGACTATGTGCTCTTCGTGGAGCTCGGCGAGCGCCTCGGCTCGGCCAACCGCGCGGCGCGCGGACGCTTCGGCACGGCTGCCACGGACGCGGGCGCACCGCTGGAAGGGCTCTACCGACCGGGCTCGCTGCGGCGCCTGCGCGAGGAGGTGCGCCCGGCGCTCGGCGCCCAGGGCAGCTGGCAAGGCGAGCTGGAGATGCAGGGCCCCGGCGGGGAGGCAGTGCCGGTGCTCACCGTGGCCCTGACCGACGACGACCCGGACGGCCCCGCCGGAAGGATGACACTGCTCAACCGGGACATCCGCGAGCGCAAGAACGCGGAGGCGCAGGCACAGAAACACCAACAGGAGATCGCCCACGCCAATCGCCTAGCGGCGACCGGGGAGTTGGCCTCGCAGGTCGCCCACGAACTCAATCAGCCGCTGGCGACGACGTCTAACTATGCCAGCGGCATGCTAAATGTCATCCGCGCCGCACCCGACCGCCCGTGCGGCGAACTGGCGGCACCGCTACAGAAGCTTCAGAGCCAGGTCCAGCGCATGAACGAGATCCTCAAGCGCATCCGCGCCTCCGTGCGCCGGGGCCACGTGCGGCGGACGTCCATGGACCTCGCCGCCGTCCTGGACCGGGCCCGGGCGCACTGCGAATGGCGTGCCGAGGCCGCGGGCGTCACCCTGCGACTGGACACGGCGGCGGACCTCCCCGCCGCCGACGCTGACCCGGTTCAGGTGGAGCAGGTGATCGTGAACCTGATCATGAACGCGGTGGAAGCCTGCGCGGAGATGGTCCCGGAGCGACGCCTGGTGGAAATAGCCGCCTGGGGCGAGGACACGACGAGCGTGGCGTTCGCCGTACGCGACCACGGCCCCGGCATTAGCCCCGGGCTGGACGGACGCATCTTCGAGACCTTCTTCACTACCAAGCGCGAAGGCCTGGGAATGGGCCTGTCGATCAGCGCCTCGATCATGGAGGCTCTCGGCGGCGAGCTACGCCTGGCCCCAGCCCCGGCGGACGGTGGCTGCCGCTTCGTGGGTACACTCTGCCGCCGCGATCGCCGTTGCAACGGAGACGCCACGAATGACGGATGAGCGCGCCCTCACCGTGGCCGTGGTCGACGACGACCCGGACTTCCGCGATTCCCTGCGTTGGCTGCTGAGCTCCGTGCACCTGCCGGTCACCGTCTACCCGGACGGGGAATCCCTGCTCGCCGAGCTCGGCCCGGAGATCGGCTGCATCCTGCTCGACGTGCGCATGCCCGGAATGAGCGGCATCCAGGTCCAGGAACGGCTCAACGCGCTCGGTGTCGACGCGGCGGTGCTCATCGTCACAGGCCACGGCGACGTGCCCATGGCCGTGCACGCCCTAAAGCACGGGGCGTTCGACTTCATCGAGAAACCGTTCAACGACCAGCAGCTCATCGACAGCGTCCAGCAGGCGCTGGAACACACCCGCCGGCGGCGCGCCCGGCACGACTACGCAGCCGCACTGCGGGCGCGTTTCGACGCCCTGCGGCCGAAGGAGCGCGACATCCTGCGCCTGGCCGCGCTCGGGTGCACCAACCGGCAGATCGGCGAGGCGCTGGGCGTCAGCGCCAAGACCGCCGAGATCTACCGATTGCGTGCCATGAAAGCGATGCAGGCCCGCGACCTGGCGCATTGGGTGAGGATGGCCGAGCGGCTGGAGATCCTCCCGCCGCTGGACAGCCCGGCCGGGGACGACGCCTCCGGCTGAGCGCGGCGGTCAGCCGCCCTCGGCGGGATACTCGCAGAAGCCCCGGCCGGTTTTGCGGCCGAGATGCCCCTCATCCATCAACCGGCGCAGCAGCGGGCAGGGCCGGTACTTGGCCTCGTCCAGGCCCTGCTGGAGGACCTCCATGATGGCCACCACCACATCGACGCCGATCATGTCCGCCAGCGCCAGCGGACCGATGGGGTGATTGGCCCCCAGGCGCATGGCCTCGTCCACCGCCTCCGCGGTGGCCACGCCCTCCTCGACCACGAACGCGGCTTCGTTGATCATCGGGATGAGGATGCGGTTGACGGCAAAGCCGGGGCTGTCGCCGATTCGCACCGGGGTCTTGCCCAGGTCCCGGGCCAGCGCCTCCACCGTCTCGACGACGTGGTCCGCGGTCTGCCGGGCGCGGATCACCTCCACCAGCGGCATCACCGGCACCGGGTTGAAGAAGTGCATCCCCACGACCCGCTCCGGGCGGCCGGTCACCTCCGCCAGCCGCGTGAGCGACAGCGAGGAGGTATTGGAGGCC
>NZ_JBHFPQ010000027.1:0-87541 GCF_041949875.1 Arhodomonas sp. KWT2 | reverse complement strand
GGATAGCGCCGAGGCGGTCGGCTTCATCACCGCGTTGACGCGGCGGCCGTCGGCGAAGGCGTGGAGCTGGGCAGCCAGGTACTCCGCGGGCCGGCCGGCCAGCCGCGGGTAGCCGGCGGCGGCGGTTCCGCCGCCGGGCGCCCCCGGGCCCCCGCGCCGCGGCCCCCCCCCCCCGCGGCGCCACCGTCGCCCGCCCGGGCAATGGCCACGGCGCCCCCCCCTGCGCGAGCTGCCACGGTGGGGCCGGCGGCGTAAACGCCGCCGCCGGCTACCCGCGGCTGGCCGGCCTGCCCGCGGAGTACCTGGCTGCCCAGCTCCACGCCTTCGCCGACGGCCGCCGCGTCAACGCGGTGATGAAGCCGACCGCCTCGGCGCTATCCGACGCCGACATCGCCGCGGTCGCCGAGCACTACGCGCAGATGGCGCCCCCCGCCGGCGATGGCGGCACGCCGGGCGACCACCCGCAGGGCCGGCGCATTGCCCAGGACGGCCTCTGGGAGCAGGGCGTACCCGCCTGCACCACCTGCCATGGCCCGGACGGCCGCGGCGTGGGTAGCGTGTTCCCGCCACTCGCCGGCCAACACGCGAACTACCTGCGCAACCAGATCGAGGCCTGGCAGTCTGGCGACCGCCACGACGACCCCCACGGCCTGATGGCCTCTGTCGCCGGACGCCTCGAGGCGGACCAGGCAGCCGCCGTGGCCGAATACTTCGCCGCGCTGCCCGCCACCCGGCAGTAGGCGCCGGCGGAACCGAGAGGAGAACCATCATGACGACCCGCATGCACGCCGCGATCCCGGCCGCCGTCGCGCTAGGCCTCGCGCTCACGTTCGCCGCCGGTGCCGGCCATGCCGCCGACGACCTGCGCGCCCAGAAGGAGCTGGCCCCGAGCCCGGACGCCGGCGAGGCGGGCTACCACCAGGCCCCCTCCCCCGACGCCATCCCGGACGGCGCGTTCGGCGACTCCGTGCGCCGCGGCCGCGAGGCATTCATCCATACCCGCAAGAACGCCGGCCAGTACGTCGGCAACGGCCAGGAGTGCGCCAACTGCCACGTCGGTGGCGGCACCGTCGCCAACTCCGCGCCGTTGTGGGGCGCATGGCCCGTCTACCCGAAATACCGTGGCAAGAACGACCACGTGAACACCATGGACGAGCGCATCCGCGGCTGCTTCACCTACTCCATGAACGCCCAGGATTCCGAGGCCGGCCATCCACCGCCGCCGGACAGCCAGGTCCTCAAGGACATGCAGGCATACATGTTCTGGATGGCCCAGGGCCTGACCGTCGGCAAGGCCGCCCCGGGCCGCGGCTACAAGGCGGTGCCGAAGCCGGACGGCGGCTACAGCATCGACCGCGGCAAGACCGTCTACACCAAGGAATGCGCCATCTGCCACGGCGACGACGGCCGCGGCCGCTTCGCCGCCGACGGCACCCAGATCTTCCCGCCGCTGTGGGGCCCGAAGGCGTACAATTGGGGCGCCGGCATGCACCGCATCAACACCGCCGCGGCCTTCATCAAGTACAACATGCCGCTCGGCAAGGCGAACCCAGCGGCCGCCGAAGGCGTACTCAGCGACCAGGAGGCGTGGGACGTGGCCGCCTATATCAACAGCCACGAACGCCCGCAGGACCCACGCTTCGAGGGCGATATCGCCAGCACCGACCGCGACTGGCACAACCACACCTGCCTCTACGGTGACGAGCGCGACGGGCACACCATCGGCACCGGGGCGAAGGCACAGTGAGCGCCGCCGCCGGGGCGACTGCGCCCCGGCGGCTCAGAACAGCACGGTGAGCTGCAGCGCAAGCCTGTCCCCCACCCCGTCGAGGTGGGCGTCGGGCCCGGCGGCCTCGGAGCTGAAGTCCCGTACCGCATAGTTGAGCGTGGCCCGGGTCTTTTTCGTGAAGTGGTACTGCACGCCCGCCGTCCAGGTCTCGAAGGTGGCCCGGGTTGGCTGGTCGAGGTTGCGGCGGTAGGCGTCGTAGCGCAGCTGCAGTTCCCAGGGCGTGCCGGGGACGAAGTAGGCGCCCTCGATGTAGCCGCCGCGAGCGCGATAGTCGTTGAACAGCTTCTCCGGAGCGTGCTGGCCCTGGAAGATCATGCCCTTGCCCTGCATGAACTCCGCGCTCACCCGGAACGGACGCCGGAGGTAGTACGCGCCGACACCGTAGCGGACGCGGTCCTGCGTCCGGCTGCTGTCATAGGCGTCCGTGCGCTCGCCGCCCTGGTACCAGCCGAAGAACTTCAGCGTCGGCCGGAAAGGGCCGCCGCCGGGACCGTCGAAGAGGTACGCGGAGGACCAGTAGAGATAGAGGTCCTCGTCACCGTCCGACTCGTCCATCTGCACGCCGCTGCCGTTGCCGAGCATCACCGCGTAGCTGTGCTCCCAGCGGCCGGCGTCGAAGGCGTCGAAGACCTGCACGCCCGTATCGCGGAACGCCCCGACGGGGTTGGAGAAGGCGTTCATGTCCGCGTCCGGGGTCGACTGCGGCGGGACGTTCGTCTCCCCGGCCTCGGGGAAGCGCTCGAGCAGGAGCTGGTTGGTGACGGTGGTGTAGTTGACGTAGGGCAGCGCGATGATGCCCTGCATCCCCTCCTCCGAGCCCGGTGTCTTGAACAGACCGGCACGCACCCGCGCACCGTCGATGGCGTTCACAGTCACGCTGGCATCGGTGAGCTGGGGACTGTAGCTGTCGTAGCGCCCACCGTTGGTGAGGCCGTTGTTGCCGAACTCCGCGAGCACGAAGTAGTTGATCCGCGGGTCCCCCGGGTGCGCGGCGCCACGCACGCCCACACGGGCGCGCTTGATGTTGAAGCCGGACTGCTCGTCCAGCCCCGGGCCGATCAGCTTCGGCGGGATGTAGGCATCCCCCGGCCCGCTGTCGCTGAAGTCGCGCTGGTATTCCGGCTGGATGAAGCCCCAAACCCGGGCCAGGGGCGGATTCTCCGCGCGCTCGGTGCCCTGCAGCATCAGCCAGTTGGCGGAGCGGGCGAGCCCGGCCCAGCCGATGCCGACGCACAGACCGAGGGCGACGGTGGCGAGACGCGTGTGACCGTGTGTCATGGTGATGGTCTCCGAAAGGTATGAATCGTTGGCGCACGGCGGCCACCGGCGGACGGCCGGTGCCGGTGTGATGCGGTAACGCCCGCCCGGGCCGCGCTGCGGCCCGGGCGGGCCTCAGGTGGCCCGTTCCAGCCGCGCGGGCAGCGCCTGCCGCACCGCCGAGCCGCAGGCCCAGTCGACCCAGCCGTTGGGTGCCTCGCGGGTCGGGTCGACGATGCCGAGGTCGTTGAGGTTGACGCCGGCGCCGAGCGCCGGGTCGTGGGGCGTCTCCCGGCCATCCACCACGTGGGCGCGGGCACCGAGCTCGCGGTGGCCGTAGCCGTGCTCCACGGCGAGCACGCCGGGCATGACGCCGTCGCGCAGCAATGCCACCCCGGAGACCCGCCCGCCAGGGGTCACCAGCATCACCGCCTCGCCGTTGGCGATGCCGAGCCGCTCGGCGTCCCGGCGGTTGATGCCGACGGGGTTTTCCGGGTGGACCTGGCGCAACCGGGGCGAACCGATGGACGACGAGCTCTGCAGGTTCGACTTGTAGGCGGTCAGCCGAAACGGCCACGACTGCGCCGGGAACGCCTCGCGCGCATCGCTACCGTCGGCGAGCCGCGCCGGATACCACGTCGGGCAGCCACTGAAGCGCTCGCCGGTCACGGCATGGCGCTTCGCCGCCACGGTCTCGTTCCACAGGCACTGGCCGCGTTCCCAGCGCGGCAGGGCGTCGCCTTCCGGCTCGGCCCCGAAACGGCCGCCGCGGGCCAGCACATACGCGGCACGCCGCCATTCGCCGGCCGTCAGGATCCCGGTGAGATCGGGTTCGAGACGGGTGACGCCGGTGACGGCGAGGTCGTCGTCGTCCGCCTCCGGCACCGGCTCGCCGACATGGGCGACGTTCGCCACCGCACGCAGATAGAAGTCCGCCGCGCGATGGAAGCCGTGGAGCCCGCCGTCGGCGTCCGGGATCGCGTCGTCGCCGAAGCCCGGCAGCCCCAGGCGCGTGGCGGCGGCCACCAGGAAGCTCTCCAGCGCCACGGGCTCGCCGTCCGCGGTGCGCGCCGTGCGCGGCTCGACCACCGGCCAGCGCGCGGTGCTGGTCTTCTGCCGCACGCCGGACCAGGGGGCAGTGAAGCCCCAGCTCTCGTAGGTGATGGTGTCCGGGACGATGTAGTCCGCGAACGCATTGGTCTCGTTGATGAAGGCGTCCACGCCGACCATCAGCGGCAGGCGCTGCGGGTCCTTCAGCCGCTCCGCCACCGCGCTGCGCAGACCGGCCTGGCCGTACAGCGGGTTCGCCATATGGTTGATCCAGACCTTGGCCGGATACGGATAGCCGGCGAGCGCGGAGGCCAGGTGCTCGGTCAGGATCGGCGGCGAGAAGGGATACCACGGCGCCCGCGCGGGATACGGCGACTCGCCGGCCTCGACCTTGCGGCGGTACTCGCTGGTCTTCTCGTAGGGGAAACGGCTGCGCGAGAGGAACACCCCCTTCGGCTTGACCATGCCCGGGAAGGTCTTGAGGTCATAGCGCGGCCCCCGGCCGAACTCCGGGTAGTGGCCACCGGCCAGGGCCGTGCCGCCGCGGGCGTTGAGGTTACCCACCAGGGCGTTGAGCATCATCACCGCGAAGGCGGAGTAGAAGCCGTTGCCGCTCATCAGCCCGCCGTGGGCATCCACCACCGCCTGCTTGCCGTAGCTGGTGAACGTCCGCGCCAGGGCCTCGATGGCCGCCACCGGCACCCCGCACTCCGCACTGTACTCCGCCAGCGTGAACCGCTCCGCCTCCTCGCGGAGGCGCTGCAGGGCGGACTTCACCCGGACGGAACTGCCGTCCAGGGTCACGGTGGTGTCCACGAACAGCCGCGCCGGCGCGGCGGCGGTATGCGCCCGCCAGTGGCCATCCGAGGCGTCCGCGACCACGAACACCTCGTCATCACCGTCGGCGGGCCAGCCCAGGTCGCTGCCACGCAGCAGCCGGCCCTCCGAGGGATGCCCCGGCTCGCTGATCACCAGGTGCGTGGCGTTGCCCCAGCTCGGCTCACCCGCGGCGGCCATGGCGGCGGGCCCCGGCTGGGCCAGGTGGCGGGCGTCGTAGCGCTCGTGATCGATGATCCAGCGGATCATCGCCATGGCGAGGGCCGTATCCCCGCCGGGCCGGACGGGCAGCCAGGTATTGCCGGGCTGGCTGGCGAGGCTGGAGCTGTTCGGCAGCGCCGGCGAGACCACCACGTAGTCCAGCCGGCCCTCGGCGCGGGCGCTCGCGAGCTGCCGGCCCTGGAGCTTGAATGGCTTGCCGGACTGAGCCGGCGCCGTGCCCATGAACAGCGCGAAGCGCACGTGCTCCCAGTCCGGTTTGACGTGGGCATACTTGCGCATGTCGTTGAGCCAGGCGCCGGAGCCGGCGCGGAAGGCGAAGCCGCAGTAGGCGCCGTGGTGACCATAGTTGCGGCTACCGAAGGCGTTGAAGGTGAAGCGCCGGACCAGCGCGTCCCGCCCCTCGTTGGCGCCGGTGGTGAACAGCAGCTGATTCGCCCGTGGCCCGTACTCGGGGCTTTCGGGGGCCACCGGGGTATCCAGATCGCGCACGGCGCGCAGCCCGTCCACGTGGCCCTCGCCGAAGAGGTCGCCACCCTCCACGACCTCCTCGACGAGCTGCTCGAAGCTGATGCGCTGCCAGCGGCCACTGCCCCGCGGTCCCACCCGCTTGAGCGGCCGGGTGACACGGTAGGGGCTGGTGAGCTGCTCCAGCATGGCGGCGCCGCGGGCGCAGGCGGTGGACCGCCCGCCCAGGCCGGACTCCCCGCCCAGCCGCGCGAACGCCTCGCGCACCGGCGTGGTGTAGGCCTCCGGCCGCTCATGGGAGAGCGGGTTGTAGGGGTTGCCGGCGATACGCAGGATCCGGTTGCCCGTGGTGTCCACGCGGGCGCGGACGCCGCACAGCGTCCAGCAGCCGAAGCACTGGGTCAGGCTGACGACCTGTCCCTCGGCCATGGTGACCGCCCCGGTCTCCGGGTCGATATGGCACTCCGGCGGCAGGGCGTTGCCGGCGATGCGGTCCTGCGTGGGCACCCCCGCGGTACCGCGGACGAGTCCCCTCACGGCGTTGACGGCGGGGCCGGCATAGCCGGCGGCGAAGACACCGAGACCGCCGGCGGCGAGGCCGCCCTTGAGCAGATTGCGGCGTGTTTTATCCATGAGCGACCTCCCGGGGAGCGGCCGCCGCCGGGCCCTGGGGCCAGCGGGCGGCGATGGCGGAGACGATGATCACGACGGCGACCCACAGGCCAAAGGTGGCGACGATGCCGAGCAGGCCGTCGCTGCCCAGCGGCAGCTCGTAGGGATAGAGCCCGGCGCCGTACTTGGGCACCGTCTGCACGTTGATGAACACGACCCAGCGGAACGACCAGGTACACAGCAGCGCCGGCACCGACAGCCACCAGCTGTGCGCGAGCAGCGCCGGGCGGCGCAGTGCGAGTGCCGTGCCCGCGATGAGTAGTGCCCCCACGGCCGCCGAGCCCGCATACATCAGCCGCCAGAACGGCTGCTCCACGGCCAGACGCAGCGCCTCGGCGAACGAGGCTCCCCCCCCGGCACCGAGGCCGAGCGCGCCGGTCACCGCCCAGCCCGCGGCGGCCGCGGCCGTCGCCACGAGCACGGCGAGCTGGACCCGGTTCGCCAGCCGGTAGTCGTCCGCGCACGCCACGCCGGACCAGCGCAGGGTGAACAGCACGGCGCCGACGGCGCCCACCAGGGCGGTGAGCGCGAAGTTGAGCGGCAGCCAGTAGGTATGCCAGAGCAGGCGGGCACGCACGACCATGACCTCGGCACCGGTGTAGACGAGCACCGCGAGCGCCAGCACCACGAGCGCCACCGCCAGGGCGAGGACGGCACGCCGGCGCCCCGCCCCGCCGTGCCAGTGCTGCCAGGCCGCCGCGTAGGCCAGCAGTACCGCCACGTAGGCCGGCAGCAGCAGCGAGCCGATGGACATCCACGACCATGGCGTGAAGTGCGCGTAGAAGTGCCAGAACCGCCCCGGCTGATGAAGGTCGGCGAGCAGCGCCACCGGCGCCACCACCCCGGCGGAGACGGCGACCAGCACCGCCGCCGGCTGCAGCCGCCGCAGCGGGCCGCCCGCCTCGCCCGCCGACGCCAGCAGTGCCGCGGCGGTGCTCAGCCCGATGAAGAAGAAGTACTGCACCGCCCAGGGCAGCCAGGCCACGTCCTGGGCGGGGACGATGATCTCCGTGATCGTCATGCCGTGGCCTCCTCTGCGGGGTGCTCTGGCTGGAACCACAGCCCGGGCTGGCCGTCCACGCGTTCGACGAAGGCCTCGTTCATGCCGAGATAGAATACGTGCGGCCCGGTCCCCATCTCCGGCTTGAGCACGCGGATGTCGTCCTCGTGCTCGCGCAGCATCCGGCTGATGGTGCTGTCCGGGTCGCGCAGGTCGCCGATCACCCGGGCACCGCCCACGCAGCTCTCCACGCAGGCGGGCAGCAGCCCCGCCTCCAGGCGGTGGACGCAGAAGGTGCACTTGTCGGCGGTGCGGGTCTCGTGGTTGATGAAACGCGCGTCGTAGGGGCAGGCCTGGACACAGTAGCCGCAGCCCACGCACCGCTCGTTGTCCACGACCACGATGCCGTCGCGGCGCTGGAAGGTGGCCTGCACCGGGCAGACCGGCACACACGGCGGCTCGTCGCAGTGATTGCACAGCCGCGGGAGCATGAAGCTGGCCACGCCGTCACCGTCGGACTCCGCCACCTCGTACTGGTGGACGATGGTGCGGAACTGCCCGATGGGGGGCTGGTTCTCCAGCGAGCAGCTCACCGTGCACGCCTGGCAGCCGATGCAGCGGCGCAGGTCGATCAGCATCGCGTAGCGGCGGTCCGGATCGCCGCCGCGGCGGGGCGGCTGCTCGTTGATCGCCGCCCGGGCCTCGCTGAGGGGGATCGTCGCCGCACCGGCGGTGAGCACCCCGGCCCGGCGCAGGAACTCGCGTCTGCTTGGGTCCATGATCACGCTCCGAAAGATGATGTCGCGATCATGCTGTGCCGCCGCGCACGACGCCGGTATTGTGGTTTTCCACATATCCGGGTGTGGCTTGATCTGGGACAATCAATCCGGGTTTGCGGAGGGAAGGTGCAACGCTGGTGGCGACTTTCAGGCTCCTGCTGGGCGCCATGCTGCTGGCGGTCACGGCGGCCGCCGCGGCGGAGCCGCTGAACGTCGGTGTGCTCGCCTACCGCGGCGAGGGCCGCGCGCTGGAGCGCTGGACACCGACGATGGATTACCTCCACGAGGCCCTGCCGGGACAGCGCTTCGAGATCCGCCCCTTCGATCTGGAGGGAATGACCCGGGCGCTGGCGGACGGCAATCTGGACTTCCTGCTGACCCAGCCGGGACAGTACGGGATGCTGGCACCACGCTACCGCCTCACGCGGCTGGCGACCCTGCGTCCGGCGGACCGCAGCTCTGCCCGTCACGCCACCGGCTCCGTGCTGCTGGTCCGTGCCGGCAGCCACTACCGGGACCCGCGTGCCCTCGAAGGCCGGCCGGTGGCGGCGGTGCACCCACGGGCGTTCGGCGGCTTCCTGCTGCTCCGTGCTGCCCTCGCCCGCCGTGGGATCGACGCCCGCGAGGCCTACGACCTGCACTTCCTTGGCTATCCCGTGGACCGCCTGCTCCTGCGCCTGCAGCAGGGCGAGGTGGAGGCGGCCATCGTGCCGGCCTGCCTGCTCGAGCGTATGGACGCGGAGGACCTGCTGGAGCGCACCGACTTCCGGGCACTGATGGTCCACGACACCGACGGGGACTGCCTGACCAGCACCGCCCTCTATCCGGCGTGGTCGTTCGCCGCCCTGCCCGGCACCTCCGAGGCCCTGAACTCGGCGGTGGCCCGGGCGCTGCTGCGCATGCCCGCCGCGGACGGGGACCGCTGGGGCGCCCCGGTCTCCCAGGCCCGGGTGGAGCGGCTGCTCGACGAGCTCTCGCTCCATCCGCTGCACCCGCCTCTGTCCGAGCAGATCGCCACGTGGGTGGCCGATAACCGCACGCTGGTGATGCTGGCCGCCGTCTTCGCGCTGCTCGGGCTGCTGCATCACTGCTGGCTGCAGGCCCTGGCCCGGCGGCGGGCGCACCAGCTCCGCGCCACCCATGCCCGGCTCCAGTCGCGGGAGCGTGAGCTCGCCGCCGCCCAGCGAGCGAGCCTGGTCGGCGAGATGGCCACGGAGCTCGCCCACGAGCTGAACCAGCCCCTGGCCGCGATCCGCAACTACGCCGAGGGCTGCCTCGTGCGCCTGCGCCGGGACGACCCGGCACACCCGCTGCTGCCGATCCTCCGCCGGATCGATGACCAGGCCGAGCGCGGCGCCGCCGTGGTGGCCCGCACGCGGGCGTCGCTGCGCCGGGAGACACCGCCGAACCAGCCGGTTCGGCTGGGGCCGCTGATCCGCCACGCACTGGCGCTGCACGAGCACCCGCTGCGCCGGCGGGACGTCACCGTGTCCGTCGACGTCCGGCCGCCGGAGCTGACTGCATGCGCCGAACCCCGCGCCCTCGAGCAGGTCCTCGGCAACCTGGTGACCAACGCGGTCGAGGCGTACGCCACCACCGGCTGCGGCGGCCCGCTGTGGATCGAGGCCGGGGCGGTGGACGATGCCGCGGTCGTCCGGGTACGCGACGCCGCGGGCGGCTTCCCGGCGGCCCACCTGGACGAGCCCTTCGTGGGCTTCCGCAGCACCCGGCCCGAGGGGCTCGGCATGGGCCTGCTCATCTGCCGCCGGCTGATGATCGCCCAGGGCGGCACTATCGCGCTGGCGAACCGGGACGGCGGTGCCGAAATCACCCTGCGACTCCCCCTGGAGACAGATGACGATGCCTGCGCCGGACATTCACCTGGTTGACGACGACGCCTCCACGGGCGATGCGTGCCGGTTCCTGCTCGAGGGCTACGGCTACGGCGTGACCTACTGGTCCGCCGGCACGGACTTCCTCGCCGGCGCGACGCTGGAGGCCGAGGGCTGCGTGATCCTGGACCTGCGCATGCCGCGGATGGACGGCACGGCAGTGCACGCGGCGCTGCGGAAGCGCCGCAGCCCCCTGGGCGTGGTGATACTCACCGCCCACGGGGACGTGCCCACCGCGGTCGAGCAGATGAAGCAGGGCGCAGCAGACTTCCTCCAGAAACCGGTGAACGGCACCCGCCTGATCGCGGCGGTGGACGCGGCGCTGGCGCGCTCGCGCTCGGCGTGGGAGGTGCGGATACTGGCGCAGCGGGCGACGACGCTGAGTGAGCGCGAACGCCACGTCGCCGGGCTCGTCCGCGACGGGCTCACCAACCGAGCCATCGCCGAACGCCTGCACGTCGCGGTGCGCACCGTGGAGGTCCACCGCGCGGCCGCGATGCGCAAGATGGGGGCCCACTCCAGCGCGGAGCTCGCCGCGCTGTGGCAGCGCGTCGCCGATTGAGCGCCGCCCGCAGGGCGGCGCATGACACGGGATCGGGGACTCCGCCGGGACGTCGCAGCGCCCCGGCGGCAGTGGCCCGGGCTCAGAAACGCGCCGTCAGCTTGAACCAGGCGTTGCGCCCGGGCTCGTACACGCGCCCGGTACGGGTGCCGGCGTCCGCCGAGCCCGAGGCGAGGTGCTCGGCGTAGGTGCGGTCGAACAGGTTGTCCACGCCCGCGGTGACCGTCCAGCGCTCACCCGGACGGTAACCCGCGTTCACGGATACCACGCCGAAGCCGCCGGTCTCGCCGATGTCCGTGCCGTAGATCGTGCCGCTGCCCGGGTCGATACGGTCCTGGCGGGCGACACCGCGCAGGAGCACGCCGCCGGACCACAGGCCGTCGTCGTAGCGCAGGCCCAGGGTGCCCTCCAGCGGCGGCATCTGCGCCAGGGGCACGCCGTCGGTGCGGTTCTCGCCGCGGACGTAGGACACCGTGCCGGTCACCGCCCAGCGCGGGGTCAGCGCGTAGCGCAGGTCCAGCTCACCGCCGACGGTCCGTGCCCGGATGTTGCGGGCGTCATCGCCGTCATCCGTGATCAGGATGTAGTCGTCGATACGGCTGTAGAACAGTGCCACGGTGGTGGTCAGCCGTGAGCCTCGGTACTGCCAGCCGGCGTCGAGCTGGGTGGCGCGCTCCGGGTCGAGGGAGAAGTCGCGGTCGCGCTCCCAGAAATCCGGCGAGCGCTGGGCGTGACCGAGGCCGAGATAGACACTGGCCGGGCTCGCCGCGAGCTCGTGCTCCCAGCGGGTGAAGCCGCTGAGGTTGGTGTCACTGTCGTCGGTGCCCGCGGCGACACCGCCGTAGCCGTCCGGGTTCATCATGGTGGCCTGCCTGTCGGCGGTGACCGTGACCTCGTCCGCGCGGGCGCCGACGACCACGCGGTCCCGGGCACCGAGGTAGTGCGCGAGCTCGCCGAACACCCCGGTCTGGCGGAAGGTAGCGACGTCCTCGCGGTCGCCGAGCGCCGGCTCGCCGGTGGCGCTCATGGCCATGCGCCCGTCGCGGGCGCTGTGCTGGTAGTCCACGCCGGTCACCAGCTCCGTCGCCGCGGACAGGTCCAGGGTCGCCTCGATCCGCCCGCCCCGCGTCACCCGGCGGGGGTTCATCACCCGGTACACCGACGGCGCGGTGTCGCGCAGGGTGTAGTTGTCCATGACGTGGTCGATCTCGTTGCGGTAGAGCGTCGCCTCCACCCGGGCGATCAGCGGCGAGATGTTCTCACGGGTGGCCCGGAGGCTCACGCCGGTGCGATCGAAGGCGGCACCGTCCATACTCCGGTCGGCGTAGGCGGCCTCGCCATCGCCGCGCTCGTAGGTCAGCTCCATCCGGGTGTCCGCGTCCGGGGTCCAGCCGGCGATGGCGGTAGTGCTCCAGCGCTCGAACTCCGAGTGCACGCTCTCGCCGTCGCCGTCCTCGTAGTCCCCGGCCTCCGAACGGGTGGCGATGCCGCGCAGGTAGCCGGTGCGGTTGCCGGCGGTGACGTCCACGAGCCCGTCGTTGCGGTCGAAACTCCCGCCCAGCGCACTGAGCGTGGCCCGGCTCCCGGGGGCCTCGAAGCGTTCGGTATCCCGCTCGAAGCGCACGGTGCCCGCCACGCTGGCACCGTAGCGCACGCTCTGTGGCCCCTTGAGCACGGTGATGCGGTCGAAGGCCTCCGGCACCACGTAGGCCGTGGGCGGGTCCATACGGTGGGGACAGCCGCCGGGGATGGCGCTGTCGTTCACGCCGATGTTCAGCCGCGAGCCGCCCAGGCCGCGCAGGGCCGGGTCGCCGTTGGTCCCGCCCTTGCGCGAGAGGCTGAATCCGGGAATCGGCTTGAGATAGGCGCCGCCATCGGGGGCCGGCACCGGCTGGCGGGGCCGGCGCGGGTCGGTCACCACGGTGAAGGGATCGCCCATCATCGGGGCGGTGACGACGACGTCCTCCACGGTGATGGACGTGTCTCCGGGCTCGGCCGCGACGGCCGGACACACGGCGACGGCGGCCGCGAAAAAGCCGCCGGCCACGGGCGCGCGGCGGCGGACGGTACGGGTTACGGGCATGATCGGATGCCTCCTGTCCTGCAGGCGTTTCGAATAGCTACTGACGCTGGAAACGGACACGCCGCGGCACCACCGGCCCACACCACCGGCACAACGGGGACGCGGTCCGCAGTGGCAGGGCCGGCACGGGCGGTGTTACCGCGGCGCGGTCAGGACAGAACGGGGGGCGCGCGGGGACGCGCCTGGGACGGCACCGGCCAGTCGTTCACCTCGGCCGCCGGGGCAATCGGCGGCCGGGGATCGTCGAAAGGCCGGCGGATGCCCCCCATGTCACCGCCGGCGAACGGCGGTGCCGGGGCGGCACCCATGCTGTGACAGCCCGGGGTGTCCGGGCACAGGGGGCAGCTCTGCGGCGCGGAGCTATCGTGGTTCGAGGCGAGCAGTTTGGAGAGGCGGACCTGGCGGAAGCCGTCCCCAGTGCAGATGGTGACCCAGCCATCGTCGGCCGCACCGGCACCCAGGGCGGTGGCCAGCGGCATGCTCATGTTCATCAGCATGAGCAGGCACAGGCCGATCACCCAGGCGGGGCGCCGGTGCAGGCGGTGGATGGCGGGGTTTGTCACGGTGTTATCCGAATATCCATATATCTTTCGGAAATATCGCGACTCTACCCCGCCGGAGGTCCCGGGCAGTTGACCCCGATCAATTCAGGCGGCGACGGCATCCCAGTCGTCGATCAGTCGCTCGACGCCCCGCAGCGCCACGGCATACATGGTGTAGGTCGGGTTGTTCGCCCCGGCGGTGGGGAACAGGCCAGTGCCCGCCAGCACGAGATTGGGCACATCGTGGCTGCGCCCGTAGCCGTCCACCACCGAATCCGCAGGATCACTGCCCATGGGCGTGCCACCCATCATGTGCGCCGTGCCGAGCGGCCCCGCCCAGGCCTCGTCCGCCCCGGCGGCCCGCATCACCGCGAGCCCCTCCCCGCGGGCGTGGCGGTGCACCGCCATGGCGTCGTCGGTGAACCGGTGAACCACCTTCGCGGGGCGCCGGCCGTAGCCGTCACGCCCCTCGCCAAGCACGACCCGGTTATCCGGGTCGGGGAGGTCCTCGCCCATCGCGAGCATGTTCGCCATGTGGTGGGAGGCCCGCCGGATGAACGCATGCAGGGCGTCACCGTAGAGGTCCGCCCGGGTGACCGCCATACCGAGGAGACCATTCGGCTTCATCGCCGGGGCGATCAGCCACTGGTAGCTGCCGAAACCCTGCTCCCGGTCCTTGCCGTAGCCGTCGCGGCAGCTCAGCTGGGCGCCGCTCACCCCCATGAACGGCTCGGTGTCCTCCTTGAACAGGCCGTAGATTCCCGCCACCGAGTGGGTCATGAACCCGCGCCCGACCTGGCCGCTGCGGTTGGCAAGGCCGTCCGGCCAGTCGTCGCTGGCGGAGTTGAGCAGGATCGCGGGGTTGTGCACCGCAGAAGCCGCCAGCACAACCACGGACGCGGGCTGGAAACAACGCTCACCGTCGGCATCCGCGTACTCGACACCGGTAGCGCGGCCGTTGCGGCTGGTCACACGGATGACGCTCGCATGGTTGCGGATCTCGGCGCCCGCGGCCAGCGCCCCGGGGACATCGCGGACCAGCGGGTTGTAGAGCGCCCCCGTCGGGCAGCCGGCGTCGCACCAGCCGTCATAGATACACGCGGCCCGTCCGGCGTAGGGCTGGGAGTTGATCGCCATCGGCATGGGCGCGGTATGCATGCCCATGGCGTCGAAGCCGCGACGGATGGCCTCGGCCTGACCGAAGGTGGCAAGCGGCGGCATCGGGTAGGGATCGCCCGCCGGGCGCCAGATCTCCGCCTCCGCGTCTCCGGACAGTCCGACCGCCTTCTGGATGCGGTCGTAGTACGGGCGCAGGGTGGCGTAATCGAATGGCCAGTCCCGGCCGCGGCCGAAACGGCTACGCATCTCGAAGTCCGATTCGTCCAGGCGCAGCCACGTGCCGTAGTGATGGGTCGCCGCGCCGCCATTGCCCCAGCCGGCATTGAACCCGTAGCCGAAGGGATGTTCACCGGTCGTCACCACCTGCTCGCCACCCCAGCGCAGGCGCCGGGCCCAGATCAGGCTGCTCTGAAGATCGGTGTGCTGCCAGCCGGGGCCGGCCTCCAGCACCGCCACTGACCGGCCGGATTCCGCCAGGTGGCGTGCGTAGAACGCCCCCGCGGCGCCGGCACCGACGATGACCGCATCCACACTGTTCATCCGCCTCATGCCATGGCCTCCGGGTCGATGTGGGCCATGTACGGCACGTCCAGGGCATCGAAGCCCTCGGGCCGCCCGTACACCAGGTCCACGGCATCGGCGCGGAGCACGAAGTGCGCGAAGCCGGCCGGCGGGCCCGCCCACTCCGCCACCTCGCCCCCGGCGATCACGCCGGCGAGGTCGTGGGCCGCGTCGGCGGACAACTCGGCGAAGGGGCAGTCGTGACGCCGCTGCGCGAGGGCGTCGAGGCCGTGGGCAACACCGGTATAAAAGCCATCCCACGGCGCGGGCACGTCCAGGTAACGGATCATGAGCAGGCTATCCGCCGGGTCCACGGAGAGCTGTGCATCCAGGTAGTGCGCCAGACCCGCCTCGTCCGCACCGGGCAGCAGCACCTCGCCGTAGGCGGCCAGGGCCCGGGCCTGGGCCGGCGTGAGCGTGCGCAGATCGGCGCCCTCCGCCCGGGCCTCGCGGGGTGTCAGCCAGGCCGGCACACCACCGACAGTGAACAGCACGGCCCCGGAGGCGGCCCCCTTCAGAAACGTTCGGCGATCCAGCGGCATCACGGCTCCTCTCGTTTTTGCCCCACACGGCTCACCACCGCATTTCTTTATATATAAATATTTATTGAGTAAAACAGATCCACACCGGATTGCAACCGCCGGGCGTGGGCCGGGAGCGCGGACAGGGGCCGCCACTGGTCGCTGACGGACGGTCTCCAAGCGATGTTGCAGCGCGTCAAACGCTTTGCTACGCTGCATCGCAACAAGGCTGATGAGTTCGATCAGGCCTTGTGAACTCAAAAGCCTAGGAGGCTCATCATGACGAACACGAACTTCAGTCAGTTCACCGAGCAGTTCGAGAAGACCGTCCTCGGTCCGATGCGTGCCTACGCGACCATGGCCGTGGATCACTTCGAGAAGCTCTCCGAGGTGCAGTACGACGCCGCCAAGGCGTACACCGAGTTCGGCATCCAGCAGGTCCGCTCCGCGATGGACATCAAGGATGCCTCGGACGTGCAGAGCTACTGGCAGCAGCAGCAGAAGGCCGCGGAGACCATCCGTGACCGCGTCAAGGGCGACGCGGAGAAGGTCGTAGCGCTGAACCAGGAGTTCGCCGAGAAGGCGCAGAAGGCCGTTCAGGAGAACGCCAAGACCGTCTCCCAGGCCGCCGGCACCAAGTAAGGCGCGCGCCTGACGCAGTGAACGCAAGCGCCGGTCCCCGACCGGCGCTTTTTTACCTTCCTACCCCTACCCGACGACGCTGAACCGCCCCTCCCGGATACAACCCCGCAGCGGCCGTGGTGTATCATCCTCCGCGCCACGGAGCCCGCAAGGAGTGCCGCCATGGCCCGCCCGGCCGCGCCCAGCCTCGATCCCCAGACCGTCTTCTTCCCCCTGGCCGCCGTCTATGCCGCCGTGAGCGTGCCGGTCAGCGTGTTCGCGATGGCGTACGGCAGCTGGCCGCCGCTGCTGGGCTCGCCGGCGGCCCACGGACTCGAGCTCCTCATCGGCTATTTTCTCGCGGTGATCGCCGGCTTCCTATTGCCCGCGGGCCCCGGCACGGCGGGCACTGCCGCTCTCGCCGGGCTATGGCTCGCGGGCCGCGCCGCCGCCTGGGGCTGGCCGCAACCCGCGATGGCGCTCAACGCCGCCTTTGCCGTCGCGATCGTGCTGACGGCCGCGCCCCGTTTCCTCGGCGGCTCGAGGCAGTGGCACAGCACCCTGTTCGGACTGACCCTGCTCGCCACGGGCGGCACCCTTGCGACCGCCGCCCTGGCGGACGGCGTCCTGCCGCCGGCCTGGCAGCCGGGCGCACTCGTCGAGGCGGCACTGCTGGCCAGCACGGTGGTCGTATTCCTCGGCGGACGGGTGGTCGCGCCCGCCACCGGCGGTGCCTGGCCCACGGCGGAGCGCACCGGCATGGCCGCCGTCCAGCCGGCGACCGAGGCGGTCATTCTTCTCGGTATCACCGCCGGTGCGGTCCTGCTGCCCTACCATGCGCCGTCAGCGGCGGTCCCGGTCGCCGCGGCGGGGGCGGCGGCACTGTGGCGGGTCTTTCGCTGGCGGCCGTGGACGCTGAGACACCAGCCGGACGTGCAGGGGCTGATCACGGCCCACGCCTGGACCGGCGCCGGACTACTCGGCCTCGCTGTTGCGTGGGTCGCCGCTCCGCTGCGGGCGGGAACGATGCTTCATGTCCTGCTCATCGGCGGCCTGGGCACCTTCGGCCTGCACCTGATGGCACGGATCGCGCTGCAGCGCGCCCGCCAGGGTGTGGCCGGCATCCGGCTGCTGCCGGTCGCGACGGTCCTGCTTGCCGTGGCGACGCTGGCGCAGTTCGCCCCGGGGCTGATCCCGGTGGCCGTCGGCCTGTGGAGCCTCGCCTTCGTGCTCGTCGCCCGGCTGCTGTTCAATCTCTCGCGGGAACGCTGGCGGGCCGCCTTCGCCACGGGGTGGTTCCGCCGCCTGTGACGCCGCGCCGGCCGGCGGCTGTGCCACAATGGACGGATCCCCACGCAGCGGAGGCGTGACCATGAGCGAAGCGCGCATGAGGGCGATGGTGCTGCCGGCACAGGGCCGGCCTCTGGAGGCGCAGGAGTGGCCGGTACCGGAGCCGGGCCCGGGGCAGATCCGCCTGCGTGTACGCGCCTGCGCGGTCTGCCGTACCGACCTGCACGTGGTCGACGGGGACCTGCCCGACCCCACCCTGCCCCTGATCCCCGGCCACGAGATCGTCGGCACCGTCGACGCCGTCGGTCCGGGCGCAGAGCGCTACGGCATCGGCGACCGGATCGGCGTGCCCTGGCTCGGCCACGTCTGCGGCAAGTGCGATTACTGCCGCAGCGGCCGGGAGAACCTCTGCGACGACGCCCGTTTCACCGGCTACCAGCTCCAGGGGGGCTATGCCGAGTACACCGTCGCCGACGAGCGCTTCTGCTTCCCGATCCCCGAGCCCTACGGCGACGCCGAGGCCACCCCGCTGCTGTGCGCCGGGCTCATCGGACAACGCGCCCTGCGCATGGCCGGCGACGGTACGCGGCTGGGCCTCTACGGCTTCGGCGCGGCCGCGCACATCGTCGCCCAGATCGCGCGCCACGAGGGCCATCGGCTGTTCGCCTTCACCCGCGAGGGCGATACCCGTGCGCAGGCATTCGCCCGGCGTCTCGGCGCCGAGTGGGCGGGGACGTCCACGGACGCGCCGCCGGAGCCGCTGGATGCGGCGATCATCTTCGCACCGGTGGGATCGCTGGTGCCCGCCGCGCTCCGTGCCGTGGCCAAGGGCGGACGGGTGGTGTGCGCCGGTATCC
The DNA here is from genome assembly GCF_041949875.1 of Arhodomonas sp. KWT2. Taxonomy (NCBI): domain Bacteria; kingdom Pseudomonadati; phylum Pseudomonadota; class Gammaproteobacteria; order Chromatiales; family Ectothiorhodospiraceae; genus Arhodomonas; species Arhodomonas sp. KWT2. The sequence continues at coordinate 69,422 of NZ_JBHFPQ010000027.1, read as the reverse complement.
ACATGAGCGAGATACCGGCCTTCCCCTACCGCATCCTCTGGGAGGAGCGCAGCATCCGCTCGGTGGCCAACCTAACCCGCGCGGACGGCGAGGCACTGATGCGCGTGGCCCCGGCCGTACCGGTGACGACCCATGTGCAATGCTATCCGCTGGGCGAGGCCAACCAGGCCCTCCGGGACCTGCGTGACGGCAACCTGGAGGGCGCGGCGGTGCTGATCCCGTAGCGTCCCGGGATCAGCAGCGGGCGGGAATCGTCTTCAGGAGGCGCTGGCAGCCAGGCCTGCGGCCTCGATGCCGGCCACCGCCACGGCCTCGTCGGCGTCGGAGGCGTCACCGCTGACGCCGACGGCGCCGATCACCAGGCCCTCGCCGTCGAGCACGAGCACGCCGCCGGCCACCGGCACCGCGCCGTTGTCGGCGACGCCGCTGACCGCGGCGAGGAAGGCCGGACGCTCGGCGTTGGCGGCGCCGAGGGCTCCGCTGGCCACGCCCGTGCCCAGAGCGGCCGACGCCTTGCCGCGGGCGACCTCGAAGCGCACGGTCCCGGCGCCGTCCTCGCGCTCGACCACCACCGGATGCCCTCCGCCGTCGACGACGACCACGGTCATGGGCTTGAGGTCACGATCCCGCGCCGCCTTCAGCGTTTCGCGGGCGATCACTCGCGCCGACTCCAGCGGCAGCAGCGTCCGGTGCTTGTGAAATCCGGCCATTGAGCAGTCCTCCCCGTATCCATCGATTGCTTCGCCCCGGCGCCGAGACGCCGGACTGGTGTCCTGGATCAGGACACCGGCAGCCTACCCCAAGCCGTCGGCCACAGGGAAACCGAACCATGGGAACGGGCCCCCGACAAGGCGGGATGACACGACGCGAAATGGATTCACCTTTGAACCGATAAAAACAAAGGCACCGCCAGTCAGTGCGTTACAGGAACGTTACGCAACAAAAAAGGCATTCGATCAAAAATGTTGCAGCGCATCACCACCGCTGCTACGATCCAGTCAGAATAACCACAATGGATCACGGCTCTCACAAGGAAAGAGGTGGATAACCATGAATCAGCTCAACTTCGACCAGTTCAACCAGCAGATCGAGAAGAACCTCCTCACCCCGACGCGCGACCTGACGGTCATGGCCCTCGACCACTTCGAGAAGCTGGCCGAGGTGCAGTTCGAGGCGGGCAAGGCCTACACCGACATGGGCGTGCAGCAGCTGCGCGCGCTGCTCAACGTGCGCGACCAGAAGGGCGTGCAGGACTATGTCGAAAGCCAGCAGAAGCTCGCCCAGAGCGTGACCGACCGGCTCAAGGGCGATGCGGAGAAGGTCGTCGCCCTGAACCAGGAGTTCACGGAGAAGGCCCAGAAGGCCGTGCAGCAGAACGTCACCAACGCGACCAAGGCCGCGCAGAAGGCCACCAGCAGCCAGAAGGCCAGCTGATAGTCCGTGTGGCCGCCGCGGGGAGACACCCGCGGCGGCCTTTCCTTCCCGCACTCCCCCCCGTTTTCGTTCGAATGATTCTGGCCTGCATCCTCCGGCGGCAGTAGACTCGCCGGTTTGGACGGAGGCAGCGCATGACACATCGCCACCCGCCCGCGGGCCTGGCCTGGCTGATCTGGGGACTCGGGGCGTGTCTTTACCTCGTGGGCTTCTTTCAGCGCGTGGCCACCGGGGTGATGGGCGACGAGCTCATGAGCGACTTCGCCATCGGCGCCGCCGGCCTGGGCAACCTCTCGGCGTTCTACTTCTATACCTGCGCGGCCATGCAGATCCCAACCGGGCTTCTGGCGGACAATTGGGGACCGCGCCGGCTGCTGACGGCCGGCAGCGTGGCGGCCGCCGCCGGCGGCCTGCTCTTCTCCCTCGCGCCGCAATTCTGGCTCGCCGGGATCGGACGGGCGGTGGTGGGGGGCGGCGTCGCGGTGGCATTCGTGTGCATCATGAAGCTCGCCAGCCACTGGATGGCACCGAGGCAGTTCGCGTTCGCCATGGGCAGCGCCCTGCTGGTGGGGATCATCGGGGCGGTATCCGCCGGCGTTCCGCTCGCCGCCGCGGTCACCACGGTGGGCTGGCGCCCGGTCATGGCCGGGGTCGCGGTGGGCACCGCGATACTCGCCGCCGCGATCTGGTGGGTGGTCCGCGACGATCCCGCGCCGGCGGGCTATCGCAGCCACGCCGCGGTGGCCCACGGCGACGGCCCCGGCGCCCGCGAGAGCCTCGCGACCGTGCTGCGCTACCGCGAGACCTGGCTGCTCACACTCGCTCCCGGCGGACTGGCCGGACCGGTGCTGACCTTCGCCGGGCTGTGGGGCGTACCGTTCCTGGTCACGCACTATGGCTTCAGCCGCACCGTGGCCACCAGCTACTGCACCCTGCTGCTGGTGACCTGGGCCCTCGGCGGCCCGCTGCTCGGCGCCCTTTCGGACCGGCTCGGCCGCCGCCGCCCCCTGTATATCGCCGCCTTCGCCACATCCGCCGCAGCATGGGCGGCGGTCATCCTGATACCGGCGCTGCCGCCGATGGCTCTCGCCGCGGTACTCGCGCTCGCCGGGTTCGCCGCCGGCGGTATCATCATCGGCTTCGCCCAGGCCCGGGAGGCAGTGCCGGCGGAATGCGCGGGCACGGTGGGCGGTGTCGTGAACACCGGCGTGCTGATCGCGCCCATGCTGCTGCAACCGGCGATCGGCGTGGTGCTTGACTGGAACTGGGACGGCACGCTCCGCGGCGGGACGCACATCTATCCGCTCCACGCCTATACCGAGGGCTTCGCGCTGATGCTCGCCTGGAGCATCGCGGGCACGATCCTGGTAGCGCTGACCCGCGAGCGCGCCCCGCAGGCGCAAACGGCCTGACCGGGGCACCCGAACGGCGCCGCGGCAGGGCCTTTCCGGGCACTCTTGCGCCAGATCAAGTTGACCTCGTGCATGCCCGCTAGAATGCCGGAGTCACCCGTCTCTAGCGAGTTCCTCCCATGCCCGACGGCTCCATCTCACTGGCGATCATGGGCAGTGGCGGCACCGGCGTGATGACCGCCGGCCAGCTGCTGCTCTCCGCGGCCGGCGACGCCGGCTGGTACGGCCTGATGACCCGTTCCTTCGGCCCGCAGATCCGCGGCGGCGAGGCCGCAGCGCTGCTGCGCCTGTCATCCCGGCCGGTGGAGGCCCCGCCGGACACCTACCGCCTCGTGCTCGCCTTCGACTGGAGCAACATCGAACGCTTCGCCGCCGAGATACCCATCGACGCCAGCACCCTCGTGCTCCACGACCCGGACGCCGGCCCCCTGCCGGCGCCCATAGCCGGTGCGGGACCACGCACCGCTGAGGTGGCGCTCAAGCAGATGGCCAAGGGCATTGAGGGCGGACGCGTGAACATGATCGCCCTCGGTGTGCTCGCCGCGCTCGCCGGCCTGCCGGTGGAGCCCCTGGAGGCCCGCGTACACCAGACCCTCGCCCGCCGCGGCGAGGCGGCGGTGACCAGCGGCCTGCGCTGCCTGGAGGAAGGCCGGGAGGCGGCCGCCACCCTCGGTGAGCCGCCGGAGCCACTGACCGCCGCGCACACCCCGCGCTGGCTGATCAGCGGTAACGAGGCCACGGGCCTGGGGGCACTGCGCGGTGGTGTACGCTTCGTTGCCGCCTACCCCATCACGCCCGCCACCGACGTGCTTGAATGGCTGTCACCGCAGCTCCCGCGCGTCGGCGGATGTCTGGTTCAGGCGGAGGACGAGCTCGCCTCGGCGAACATGTGCGTGGGCGCGAGTTTCGGCGGCACACCCTCGCTTACCGCGACCTCGGGTCCGGGGCTCGCACTGATGACCGAGACGCTGGGGCTTGCCGTGGCCTCGGAAACGCCGATGGTCGTGGTCGACGTCATGCGCGGCGGGCCGTCCACCGGCATCCCCACCAAGTCGGAGCAGGGGGATTTCGATATCGCGGTCCACGGCCTCCATGGCGACGCGCCGCACCTGGTGGTCGCGCCGAACGGCGTCACGGACTGTATCAACGCGACCCAGTGGGCGGTCTCGCTGAGCGAGGCCCTGCAGACACCGGCGCTCGTGCTCAGCGACCAGGCCATGGGCCAGGGCCGCGCCATCGTGCCCGAGCCGGCGCTGCGGGACGTCGATACCGCGCGGCGCACCCCCTCGGAAGGCGAGGCGAACGACTACCGCCGCTACCGCGTCACCGAGGACGGCGTCTCCCCCATGAGCCTGCCCGGTATGCCCGGCGGCGCCTACACCGCCGACGGCCTCGAACACGGCGAGACCGGCACCCCCTCGTCCCAGGCCGCTCACCACCAGGCCCAGCTCGACAAGCGCCGGGACAAGCTGGAACGCCACGGCTACGGCGACTACTGGGCGGACATCGAGGGCGACGGCGTACTCGCCGTGATCACCTGGGGGTCGATCACCGCGGCGGCACGCGAGGCCGTCGACCGGCTCGCCGCCGACGGGATCGACGTGCGGCTGATCTCCGTACGGCTGCTCGCGCCGACACGCCCGGCGGACATGGCCCGGGCACTGGCCGGGGTGGAGCGGGCCCTGGTGGTCGAGCAGAACCACGGCGGACAGTTCCTCGCGTACCTGCGGGGCCACTACGACATCAGCGCGGAGCTGGTGGCGTTCCACCGGCCCGGGCCGCTGCCCATGCGCCCGGGCGAGATCGTCACCGAGCTGCGGGAGCTGGCGAAGCGGGAGGCGGCGTGATGAGCACGTGCGAATTCAGGCCCAAGGATTTCAAGTCCGGCGTCAAGCCGGTGTGGTGCCCCGGCTGCGGCGATTTCGGTGTCCTCAACGCCATGACCAAGGCGCTGTCGGGGCTGTCGCTGGCGCCGGAGGAGGTGGCCTTCATCTCCGGGATCGGCTGCTCGGCGCGGCTGCCCGCGTACGCCGCGGTCTACGGCTTCCACGGCGTCCACGGGCGGGCCCTGCCGGTGGCCACCGGACTGGCGGTCTCGCGCCCGGAGCTGACCGTGCTCGCCATGGGTGGTGACGGCGACGGCTTCTCCATCGGCGGCAACCACTTCCTGCACGCCTGCCGCCGCAACGCCAACCTGACCTACGTCGTCATGGACAATGCCGTCTACGGAATGACCAAGGGCCAGGCCTCGCCGACCACGGAGGCGGACTGGGAAGGCAGCAAGCTCACCCCGGAGGGCACGCATATCCCGGCGCTCCGGCCGCTGGAGCTGGCGCTCAGCGCCGGCGCGGGCTTCATCGCCCGGGGCTTCTCCGGTGACCCCAACGGCCTTGCCCACCTCATCGCCCAGGGCATCGAGCACCCCGGCTTCTCCTTCATCCAGGTGCTCTCCCCCTGCATCACCTACCGGCCCGAGCAGATGGAGTACAAGAAGCACGTCCACGAAGGCTTCGAGACCACCTCGGACCGCCGTGCGGCCTTCGCCCAGCTCATGGACGACGACAACTTCACCCAGGGCCTGCTCTACCGCAGCGACGCGCCGCCCTACACCCCCGACCGGGCGGAAGCGGCGGACCTCGACCGCATCGCCGGGCAGTTCGCCCTGGCCGCAGGAGAACAGTGATGGAATCTGTGCCCCTGTTCCTCGCCCACGCCGTCGCACTGGAGGACGAGGCCGCCCAGCGCTACGACGAGCTCGCCGACGCGCTGGAGGTCCACAACAATCCGGACGTGGTGGACCTGTTCCGCAAGATGGCCCACTTCTCGCGGCTGCACCTGGCGGAGGCCCGCGAGCGCGCCGAGTCCGAGGGCGGGCTGCCACAGCTCAAGCCCTGGGAGTACCAGTGGCCGGACGACGAGAGCCCGGAGTCGGCGGAGATTTCGGCGAGCCACTATCTGATGACGCCGGCCCACGCCCTGCGCCTGGCCCATGCCGCGGAGACCGCGGCCCACCGTTTCTACGACCACTGCGCCCGGAACACCGGTAACGCGACGCTGCGCGGCCTCGCCGCCGAGTTCGCCGCCGAGGAGTCGGAACACGCCGCGGAGCTGGAGAGCTGGATGGCACTGTATCCCGAACCCGACGCGGGCTGGGACGACGACATGGACCCGCCGGTATCCGTGGACTGAGTGCGGGCATCGGCGCGTCGCGCACCACACGGCGCGCGACGAGGTAGCGTCCACCGGGATCGGGTTAGTACTGTAGCGGGACACACCCACCACCCGACCGGGAGACGACCATGACCATCGCAATCGGTGACACCCTGCCGCGGGCCACGCTCAAGACCAACGGACCCGACGGCCCCGCGGACATCTCCACCGACGAGCTGTTCAAGGGCAAGCGCGTCGTGCTCTTCGGGGTTCCCGGCGCGTTCACCCCGGGCTGCTCCAACACCCACATGCCCGGCTTCGTGGTTCACGCCGACGAGATCCTCTCCAAGGGCGTGGACACCATCGCGTGCATGGCGGTGAACGACGCCTTCGTCATGGATGCCTGGCAGAAGGACCAGAACGCCGAGCGCATCACCATGGTCGCCGACGGCAACGCGGAGTTCACCCACGCCCTCGGCCTGGACATGGACGTGAGCGCCATGGGCATGGGCACGCGCTGCAAGCGCTTCGCACTCGTCGCCAACGACGGCGTGGTGGAGTATATCGGCGTCGACCCCAAGGGCGTCGACGCGAGCAGCGCCGAGACGGTCCTCCAGAAGCTCTGAGGCGGCCCGGCACCGGGGGCCTTCAGCCGGCCCCCGGCCCCATCCCGTTCCCGTCCGTCAGGCGTGCACGGAGCACGTGCAGGTATTCGCGGATCCGGCCCACGTAACGCACCGGCTCCGTGCCCCGCGCGTAGCCGTGATTCAGATCCCGGTAGTAGCGCTTGTCCGCAAGCAGCGGGAGCACCTGCTTGATGTCGTGCCAGCGGTGGGGATCCAGTCCACGCTGACGGGCGAGCACCTGGGCGTCGTGGACGTGCCCCCGACCGACGTTGTAGGCCGCCAGGGCCAGCCACGTGCGATCCGGCTCCTCGACCCCGTCATCGAAGCGCGTCTTCATCCGCGCCAGATACTTCGCACCGCCCATGATGCTCTGCTCCGGGTCCAGCCGGTCCTTCACACCCATCGCCCGCGCCGTGGAGCGCGTCAGCATCATGATCCCGCGCACGCCCGTGGGGCTGCGGGCGTCCGCACGCCAGTGGGATTCCTGGTAGGCCTGGGCGGCGAGGAGCAGCGGCGGCAGGTCATAGCGCCCGGCGGCCTCGCGGAAGAACGCCCGGAACCGCGGATACCGCTCGTCGATGCGACGCACATAGCGGGCGATATCCACATAGTCGAAGACCTGGAAGAACCCGTAGTAGCGGTCGCGGATCAGCGCCAGGCCCTCCTGCGCCCGGAAGTCGTCGAGCCAGTCGCTGACGGCCTGGTCCAGGGCTTCGGCGCCGGCGGGCATCAGCCAGCCCAGGTGCTGCTCGCGGCTGAGGTTGAACGGCGCGATCAGCTCCGGGTAGTAGCGGCGGTTGATGTCGACGATATTGGAGTCCGCCACCGTACAGTCGATCTCCCGGCGCCAGACCCGGGCCAGCAGCGTCTCGGTGTCCACCGCTTCGGTGGTGCGCCAGTCCAGATCCGGGTGGCCATCGGCCTTGAGCGCCCGCAGCCGCTGGACGTAGCTGCTGTTGGCGATCACCACCAGGTCCAGCCCGGCCAGATCCGCAACGGACTCCGGCTGGACATTGTCCCGCCGGCAGACCACCTGCTGGGTCACCGGCTGGTAGGGCGGACCGAAACGGAAACGCTCCCGGCGTGGCCCGGTGATGGTCAGCCCCGCCGCGGCCAGGTCCGCCCCGCCGGCGGCCATACCCTCGATCACCGCATCCACGGTGGGCGCAACGCGGTAGCGCACGGACACGCCCAGGTGCTCGGCGAACGCCTCGACCAGATCGTGCTCCGGGCCGGTGGGCCGGCCGTCACGGCCGATGTAGTAGGTGGTGGGCGCATTGCGCGTGAGCACCACCAGCTCACCGGAAGCCCGGATCGCCGCGAGGCTGCGCGGTCCACTCCCCTGGCCGGACAGCGGCAGGGTCACCGCCAGCAGTAGTGCGAACAGCAGGGCTGCGGCCAGAACGCCGCCGCGGAAGCCCGTCATGGCGTCACCCCCTCGGTCACCGGACAACCATTACAACCAGCCATGAGTCCTGCCGCCCCGCCGCGAGTCCAGCGGCGGCTGCCGCGGGCACGCGAATGCGCCGGGACGGGGATGGAATACACGGTTCAGCGCCAGTGTACCAGTCCCCACAGGCCCGCCCCTCGCGTGTAGAATCCGCGGTCTGCCCGGCACCACAAGAACCTGAGGACACGAGGAGACGGACCCGCATGGAGATCGGCCAGCGCCACACCGCCCTGCTCGCCGGCTTCATCGGTAACGTCGTCGAGTGGTACGACTTCGCCCTGTACGGCTACATGGCCGGCATCCTCGCCGGACTGTTCTTCCCGGGCGACAACCCCACCGCCTCGCTGATCGCCACCTACGGGGTGTTCGCCGCCGGTTTCATCATGCGGCCGCTGGGCTCCGGGGTATTCGGCTGGCTCGGCGATACCATCGGGCGCAGCCGTACCATGCTGGTGTCGGTGATGATGATGGCGCTGCCGACGCTGCTGCTCGGCTGCCTGCCCACGTTCGAGACTATCGGCCTGTGGGCGCCGGTGCTGCTGGTGCTCGTGCGCATCGTGCAGGGACTGTCCGTGGGCGGCGAGTTCAGCAGCTCCGTGACCTATCTCGTGGAGACCGCCGACCCCGGGCGCCGGGGCTTTGCAGGGAGCTGGGCCAACACCGGCAGCATGTTCGGCATGCTCCTCGGCGCCGGCGTCGCCGCCCTGGTGACCACGGTGCTCGCCCACGAGACGGTGCTGGCCTGGGGCTGGCGGCTGCCGTTCCTGTTCGGCGGCGTGCTCGGCACCGCGGCCATCGTGCTGCGCCGCCGCCTGCCCCGCTCGGAACACTTTCAGCGCCACCACCGCGAGCGCGAGGACACCTCACCGCTGCTGGAGGCGTTCACCGCCAACCGCCGGCAGATGATACAGGCGGTGCTGTTTGCCTCGGCCTACGGAGTGCTCTTCTATCTGCCGCTGGTCTACCTGCCGGAGTGGCTGCACGACCAGACCGGCATGCCCCTCGCCGAGGCGCTGCGCATCAATACCGCGGCGACGGCGCTGCTGCTGGTGCTGATCCCGGTCTCCGGCTGGATCGGCGACCATCTGCTACGGCGCACACACTTCATCACCGCGGCCATGGCGGTGATGACCACCGTTGCCCTGCCACTCTACGGCTGGCTCGCCCGGGACGGCGTCTGGGGCGCCGTCACCGTGCAGTTCACGCTGGTGATCCTGCTCGCCGTCCCCCTCGGCTCCGCACCGGCGATGTTCGTCGAGCTCTTTCCCGCCACCGACCGCCTGTCCGGCTACTCCGTGGCCTACAATCTCGGCCTGGGCGTCGTCGGCGGCGCCACGCCCATGATCGCGACGTGGCTGATCGAGGCCACCGGGCTGGCGAGCGCCCCCGCCGGCTTCCTCGCCGCGGTCTCGCTGGTCGCGCTGGCGGTGATGATCTCCATGCCCGACGGCAGCCGCGAGCCGCTACCCTGACCGGCGCACGGTGAGCGTCAGGCCGTCCGCGGCAACCACCTCGACCGCCGTCCCCGCGGCAATGCACCCCCCGTCCACTGCGCGGGCCCGCCAGCGCTCGCCGCGCACGCTCACCCAGCCGTGCGGTGCGAGCTCGGTGCGCGCCACCGCGCGCTGGCCGGTGAGCGCGGCGCCGCCTGTGGGGGCGTCGTCGCGGAGCGCATGGCGGTAGAGCGGATAGAGCGCGATCTCCTTGATCAGCCACAGTCCCGCCACCACGGCCGCTGTATTCGCGGCGAACCAGCCCGCACGCACGGCGAGCACGAGCAGCACCGCGACCAGCGCGAGCTCCGGGAGCTGGATGAGGGCGTAGCGGAGCGGCAGCGACCGGCGCACCGCAGTACCGTCAGCGATCCGCCTCGCCACTCTCGTGGGCGAGCCGGCCCTGGGCCTCCTCGTAGGACAGCCCCGCGATCCCCGACTGCTCCATCGAACGGCCCAGCGAGTGCGCCAGGGCGAAGGCGAAGGCGCGGCGGTAGAAGGTGAAGCGGCGCTCGTGCACGGGCAGTACGTCGTCCACGGCCTCGACATCGCCCAACTGGCGCTCGAAGGCGGCCCGGCGCTCGGCGAGTTCATTCATGAATGCGTCGTCCGCGGCCACCGCCTCGTCGAGCTCCAGCGTCCAGGTCATGTCCGGCTGCAGCTCGCAGGCGCCGATGAACCGCCCGGTCACCGCCTCGCCCCCGCCCCACTCCTGCGGCGGGATCATGGAGAGCCAGTAACGCTCGGGCTTGCGGTAGAGGTAGTAGCGCTTGCCGGGCACGGGCCGGAAGCGGAAGTCGCTCTCGAGCACGAACAGCGAGGTGAACAGCTCCGTGGACACCTGCTCGATGTGCTTCGGCGGCACCGCCGCCACCGCCGCACGCTGCGCCTCTAGGGTGGCGAGAACCGGCGCCCCGCCCTTGCCCTGGGGATTCGGGTTCTTGCTCATGGGTTCCCGGATTTCAATGAGTTGTCGCCAGACTCCGGGCTTACCTTACGCGAGCCGTTGCGGGCTGTCATGGCCGGCGCACCGGCGACGATGCCGATGCCGGCGAGCACCGCAGCGAGGAACGGCAGGACGCTCAGGTTGAGCGTCGACCAGCCCACCCCGTCCAGCAGCGAGCCGGCGGACAGCGCCGTGAGCGTCACCGTGGCGAAGACGATGAAGTCGTTGCAGGCCTGGGCCCGGCCCTTCTCCGCCTCGGTGTAGGTCTCGGTGAGCAGGGTGGTGCCGCCGATGAACATGAAGTTCCAGCCCACGCCCAGACAGACCAGCGCCGCCCAGTAATGCCACACGCCGGTGCCGCTGACGTTGATGCCCACGCAGACGGCCATCAGTACCACGCCCAGGGCCATCACCTTGAGCAGCCCCAGCCGGCGGATGACCTCGCCGGTGAAGAACGAGGGTACGAACATCGCGAGCACGTGCCACTGGATCACGAAGGCGGTATCCGGAAACAGGTGTGCCTGGGCCCGCATCGCCAGCGGCGTGGCGACCATGACCAGGTTCATCACGCCGTAGCCCACCGCGGCGGTGGCCACGGCGAGCACGAACCGCGGCTGACGGGCGATCGCCGCCAGCCCCCGGCCGCTGTGGCCCCGGGCCCGGGGCGGCGGCAACGGGATCCGCAGCCCGGCGATGGCGAGCAGGCCGACGAGGTAGACACCGCCGAGCACCATGTAGCTGCCGGCGAAGTGCGCACCGAGCAGAGTCCGCGTCCACGCCCCCAGGTTCGGGCCGAGGAAGCCCGCAGCGATACCGCCGGCGAGCACCAGCGAGATCGCCCGGCCCTTGCGCTCCGGCGGGGCCACGTCGGCGGCGGCGAAGCGATAGAACTGCCCGGAGCCGTTGAAGGCGCCGAGCAGCACCGCCGCTACGCAGAACAGCCAGTACTGCCACTCCAGGATCGCGACCGTGGCCAGCGCCACACCGGCGAGCCCCAGGGTCATCCCCGCCATGAAGCCCGCGCGCCGGCCATGGCGCTGCATGAACAGCGACACCGGCACGGTGGCGACGGTCATCGCCAGGAACTGCAATCCCAGGGGCACCGTGGCGAGCACCGGCGAGTCGGCGAGTGCCGAGCCCACCAGCGCCGAGGTGGACACCAGCAGCGACGTGCCCGTCATCAACACGGCCTGGCAGAGCGCGAGCAGCGTGAGGTTGCGGTACGGATGCATGCAGCAGCCTCCTCCGGGCAAATTCAGCGGACGGATTACCAGCCCACGGCTGTCACCACACACCGGCCCCGGGGCGTCTCCGCCCACCTTGCCGGCAGGGCACGGGGGCGTTGTCGCGGGCATTCCCGTGCCAGGCGAACCCGACACGACCACCAACGGGATCGCTGAGGGGGGCAATATCGATAGCCGGTTCGTCATGGTGCGCGAGCGCGTCGGCCGGGGCAACTCGGCCCCCCATTGCACCGCGGGCGCACGGGCGCGAGACTCTCACGCTGGCGGCGGACCACGCCGCCGGAACGGGGAAAGATCACCGAACAAGAACGCGCTCTGGAGACATTCATGGAAACGCTTAGCGAGATGCTGGGTTCCGTAAGCGACTTCGTCTGGGGCCCCGTCATGCTCATCCTGCTGCTGGGCACGGGCCTCTACCTCACCATCGGTCTGCGCGCGATGCCGATCCGGCGCATCGGCTACGGCTTCCGCCAGCTCATGAGCGGCCGCCGCGTCGTGGAGGCGGACAAGGGCGAGATCACGCCGTTCCAGGCCCTGTCCACCGCGCTGTCCGCCACCGTGGGGACCGGCAACATCGGCGGCGTGGCCACAGCGATCGCCGTCGGCGGCCCGGGCGCGGTCTTCTGGATGTGGATCACCGCGCTGGTGGGCATGGCCACGAAGTACGGCGAGGCGGTCCTGGCGGTGAAGTACCGCGAGGTCGACGAGGAGGGCCGCTACGTCGGCGGGCCCATGTACTACATCCGCAACGGCATGGGTGCGAAGTGGGGCTGGCTCGGCGCGCTGTTCGCGCTCTTCGCCATGGTCGCGGCCTTCGGCATCGGCAACACCGTGCAGTCCAACGCGGTGGCCGACGTCATGGAGGCCAATCTCTACGTGCCCACCTGGGTCACCGGGCTGGTGCTCGCGGTGCTGGTCTTCTTCGTGATCATCGGCGGCGTGCGCCGTATCGCCGGCCTCGCCGAGCGGCTGGTGCCGCTGATGGCCGTGGTCTACATACTCGGCGCCCTGGTGGTGATCGTCGTGAACATCCAGGCGGTGCCGGGAGCGCTGGCCCACATCGTCGGCGACGCCTTCACCGGCACGGCGGCCACCGGCGGCTTTGCCGGCGCGGCGGTGATGACGGCGATCCGCTTCGGTGTCGCCCGCGGCATCTTCTCCAACGAGGCCGGCCTCGGTTCGGCCCCCATCGCCCACGCCGCCGCGCGCACCAACGACCCGGTACGCCAGGGCACCGTGGCGATGCTCGGTACCTTCATCGACACCATCATCGTCTGCACCATGACGGCGCTGGTGATCGTGCTCTCCGGTGCCTGGGAGAGCGGCACCAGCGGCGCCGAGCTGACCTCGATCGCCTTCGGCGACGGCGTGCCCGGCGGCAACTGGGTGGTCACCTTCGGGCTGATCATCTTCGCGTTCACCACCATCGTGGCCTGGAGCTACTACGGCGAGCGCTGCGCCGAGTACCTCTTCGGCGTAAAGGCCATCATGCCCTACCGCTACCTCTGGGTGGTGCTGCTGTTCGTCGGCGCGGTGGCCAAGCTCGGCATCGTCTGGCTGATCGCCGACGTGCTCAACGCGCTGATGGCCATCCCCAACCTGATCGCCCTGCTCGCGCTCTCCGGGACGATCTTCGCGGTCACCCGCGACTACTTCGCCCGGGAGGAAAGCGGCCGGTAAGGGCCTTCCGTCCCGCCGGCACGGTGCCGGCGGGACGGGTCTCACAGCAGCCGCGTGCCCGTCGGCACATCGCCGTCGGGCACGCACAGCACGACCTCGCCGTCGTCGTCATGGAAACCGGTGACCAGGCACTCCGAGCGGATCGGGCCGATCTGTTTGGACGGGAAGTTAACCACCGCCACCACCTGCCGCCCGACCAGCGACTCCGGCGTGTAGTGCGCCGTGATCTGGGCACTGGACTTGCGCTGCCCGATCTCCGGGCCGAAGTCCACGTGCAGGATATAGGCGGGCCGCCGCGCCTCGGGGAACGGCTCCGCCGACACCACCCGGCCCACACGCAGCTCCACCTTCATGAAATCGTCGAACGTGATCGTCTCCATCATTCCTCCCCGTCACACTGTTGCTGAGCGCGGCCCCTTGGCGGAGTCTCCCGCGGGGGCACACTATACCCGCCGGCGGCACGCCGTGCCGTCACAACGCCACAGGGAGTCGGCATGATCGAGAGTCAGCAGCTGACCCGGCGCTACGCCGGCGTCACCGCCGTGGAGGACGTGTCCTTCCGCATCGGCCGCGGCGAGGTCGTGGGCCTGCTCGGACGCAACGGGGCGGGCAAGAGCACAGTAATGAAGATGCTTGCCGGCGCCCTCGACCCGAGCGCCGGGCAGGTGGTCATAGGCGGCCACGCGATGGACCGGCACCGGCGGGCGCTGCAGCGCCGTATCGGTTACCTGCCGGAGAACTGCCCCGTCTACCCGGAGATGAGCGTCGCCGACTATCTCGACCAGCGTGCCGCCCTCCAGGGGGTTGCACGCGGTAACCGGCCGGCGGCGCTGCGGCGCGCGCTGGCGAGCACCGACCTCGCCGGGCGCGCCGCCCAGACCATCGCCACCCTGTCCCGGGGGTATCGTCAGCGCGTGGGCGTCGCCGCCGCCATCATCCACGAGCCGGCCGTCGTGATCCTGGACGAGCCCACCAACGGCCTGGACCCCGCCCAGATCCGTGGTATGCGCACGCTCATCCGCACGCTGGCAGAAGATGCAACGGTGCTGGTGTCCACGCACATCCTCCAGGAGGTGCGCGCGGTCTGCGGCCGGGTGCTGCTGCTGCGCCGCGGCCGCGTGGCACTGGACGCCCCCCTGGACAGCCTGGACCGGCCCACGGGACTGGCGCTCACCGTCGACACCGGGGCGGAGAGGCTGCGCGCGGCGCTGGCCGGTCTCGACGGCCTCGGCGAGGTGACGCCGCTGCCGGCACCGGAGGGCCTGCACCGCTTCGCCATCGACAGCGGGACCCCCGGCGCCCTCGCCCCGGCCCTCGCCCGCCGACTGCACGAGCACGCCATTGGCCTGCACGCCATGGAACCCCGGCGCCAGGACCTGGAGGCGATGTTCGCCGAGACGGAGAACGAGGCCTGACATGCGTGGAATCCGGCAGATCTTCCGACGCGAGGCGGGGCTGCTCTTCGGGGCCTCCGCCGCCTACCTGTTCATCGGCGCGTTCCTCGCCGTCAGCCTGTTCGTGGTCTTCTGGGTCGAGGCCTTCTTCGCCCGGGGCATCGCCGACCTCCGGCCACTGTTCGAGTGGATGCCGCTGCTGCTGATCGCGCTGGTCGCCGCGGTGACCATGCGCGCGTGGAGTGAGGAGCGCCGCGCGGGGACCATGGAGGTCCTGCTCGGCACCCCGGTGGCGAGTCCGGCACTGGTCGCCGGCAAGTTCCTGGCAGCGCTGCTGCTGGTCGCCACCGCGCTGGCGCTGACCCTGCCGCTGGCGGTGACGGTGGCATGGCTCGGCCCCCTGGACCCGGGGCCGGTTATCGGCGGCTACGTCGCCACCCTGGCCCTGGCCGCCGCCTACCTCGCCATGGGGCTGTTCGTCTCGGCACGCACCGACAACCCGATGGTCGCGCTGATCGCCACCGTGCTGCTCACCGGCGGCTTCTACCTCGTCGGCAGCGACTGGCTGACCGCCCTGTTCCCCGCGCCGACCGCCGCCGCCATGCGACTGATCGGCACGGGCGCGCGGTTCGAGGCCATCAGCCGGGGCGTGCTTGACCTGCGTGACCTCTACTACTACCTCAGCCTCACCGCCACCTTCCTGGCGCTGAACGTCCTCGGCATCGAGCGGCTGCGCTGGGCCGGGGCCGGCGGTTCCCGGCGCCGGGCCGGGGCGTGGTACGCGGTCACCGCGCTGATCGCCGCCAACTGCCTGATCGCCAACGCCTGGCTGCAGCCCGTCGCCACCGCGCGGGCGGACCTCACCGCGGGGCATCGCTACACCCTCTCCGCGGCGAGCCGCGACCAGCTCGCGGGCCTCGACGGACCGCTGGTGATCCGCGGCTACTTCAGCGGCCGGACCCACCCGCTGCTCGCGCCCCTGGTTCCGCAGCTCCGCGACCTCCTCGACGAGTACGCCCGCGCCGGCGACGTGCGGGTCAGTGTCGACACCGTGGACCCGCAGACAAACGCGTCCCTCGCCCGGCGCATCCGCGAGGACTATGGCATCGAGCCGGTGTCGCTCAAGAGCGCGAATCGCTACGAGTCCTCGGTGGTGAGCGCCTACTTCCACGTGCTCGTGCGCTACGGCGGCGAGCACGTGGTCCTCGACTACCACGACCTGGTGGCGATCAAGGGCGGGCGCGGCGGCGATGTGCGCGTGACCCTGCGCAACCCGGAGTACGCACTGACCTCGGCGATCCGCAAGGTCCGACGGCGGGCCCGCCACAACGGCAATCCCTTCACCGGACTCGACGCGCCGGTCACTTTCCACGGCTATGTCTCGCCGGCGGCCGGATTGCCCGGCCCCCTGGCGACGCTGCGGGGGTCGCTCGAGGATATCCTCGCGGACCTGCGCAGGCGCTCGGACGGACGGCTGCGCGTGTCCTTCGACAATCCGCAGGCCGGCGACGGCACCCTCGCCCGCCGCCTCCGGGACGAGTACGGCTTCCGCGCGATGACCACCCGGGCCAACCGCGACAACAGCTTCTATTTCTACATGGTCCTGGAGCAGAACGGGCGCACGGTCACCGTCGACCTGCCCCGGGACCTCGAGCCCGACACCCTGCGCAAGGCGATCGAGTCCGGCATCCGGCGCTTCGACGCGCGCCAGCAGCGCACCATCGCCGTCTACCGGCCGCCCAGGGGCCTGCGCGCGCGCCTCGGTACCGGCGGGCGGACCTACCGCACCCTGCTCCAGCGCCTGGAGCAGCACGCCACGGTCGCACGCACGGACCTGCGCGACGGTCGCGTGCCCACCGGCACCGATCTGCTGCTGGTGCTCTCCCCGCGGGGCCTGGACGAACGCCAGCGCTTCGCCATCGACCAGTTCCTGATGACCGGCGGTACGGTGATCGTCGCCGGCTCGCGCCGCCCGGTACTGGTCAGCGCCAAGGACGGACTGAGCGTGCAGCCCGGCGACACCGGTCTGGCGGCGTGGCTGGCGCACAACGGCGTGTCCGTCAGCGACCGTTTCGTCCTCGACCCGCAGAGCGGCTCACTCACCCTGCCCTCGCGCCGCAACGGCGAGGTGAGCATGCGGACCATGGACTACCCCCTGTTCGTCGACGTGCGCGGCGACGGGCTCGCCGACGTGCCGGCGCTGGGCAACCTCCGACAGGTCACCATGGCCTGGAGCGCACCGGTCCACGTGGACACGGCGAAGGCCCGCGGACTCTCCGTCACACCGCTGGTACAGAGCTCCTCACGGGCATGGACCAGCGGCGAGCGCGCGCTGCTGCCGGACTACGACGCCCACCCGCTGCTCGGCTTCCCCCAGCCCCGGGACCGCGGCCGGCGCACCCTCGGGATCATGCTGCAGGGACGCTTCACCTCCGCCTTCGACGATCCTCCCGCCCCGGGGCCGGACGACAACGGCGCGGCCGGGGCCACACCGCTGATCGACCACTCACCGGCGGGCACGCGGCTGGTCGTGTTCGGCGGAAGCAATTTCCTCACCGACTCCGCACTGGACATCATGGCGCGGAGCATGGAGACCCAGTACCTGCAGCCGGTGACGATGGCGCAGAACCTGGTCGAGGCCTCGCTGGCGGACCCGGCGCTGATCGCCCTGCGCGGGCGCAACCGCTTCTCGCGGCTGCTCCGGCCGATGAGCGACGAGACCCGCCGGCTAGTGGAGTACGGCAACTACGCGGCCGCGCTGGCCGGCCTGCTGCTGGTGCTCGTCGTCCAGCGCGCCGCGGCCTGGCGCCGGCGCCGCCGCCTGCGCCGGATACTCACGGAGGAGGGATAACGATGCGCCGCCTGATCCTCGCGCTCGCCGCGCTGCTCGCCGTCCAGATCGCCGTGACCGCCGCCGTCCGGGCCACCGCCCCGACGGCGGCGACGCCGATCGCCCCGGACCCGCCCACCGACACGGAATAACGCCGGGGTCAGCCGCGGTCGGCGAGCCCGTCCGGCAAGGCCGCCACCCGCCGCATCTCCGCGGTGTCGAGCACCGCCGGCTCCGCGAGGTAGGCCAGCGCGAAATCCATGCCGTCGTTGCCCCAGAACAGCTCGTCGCCCACCGCCAGTGTGGGCACGCCGAAGACACCGCGCTCGATGGCGGCCGCGGTCTCACTCCGCAGCCGGGCACGCACGGACGCCTCGCCGGCCGCGTCCACCGACACCCCGAGCCGCTCGGCGGCCCCGGCCACGGCCGCCTCCGTGCGCGGATCGACACCGGTGGTCCAGAGGTACTCGAAGACGTGATGGACCACCCGGCGTCCGCACCCGGCGGCGACGGCCAGGCGCAGGTAGGGCACCGGGTTGAACGGGTGCGCCGCCGGGAAACGCAGCGGTATGCCGTGGGTCTGGGCGTAGCGCACGCACACCCGGTAGGTCCACAGCCGCTTGCCCGGGATCTCCGCCGGCCCCTTCTGCCCCCAGTGCGAGAGGACGGCGCCGAGCACCACCGGGTGCAGCGCCGGCTCCGAGGGCAGCGCGTCCAGGCGCTGCAGCGCGAACCAGGAGAACGGCGAGACGACATCGAAGTACCAGTCCAGTGCGGTATCCATCGGCCCCTCCCGGTTGCGGCTGTTCACGTTCGGGCGCTTTACCCCGCCCCACCGCGAGTGTAGCGTCAGCGCCGCAGCCGTGCGTCGCCACCACCGGGAGTGCCATTGACCACACTGATGCTGTGGAGCGCCGTCGCCCTGATCGCCACCGGCGTGATCTGGAAGGGCAGCGGCCTGCTGGAGCGCGCCGCCGAGCGGCTGTCCGCCTACTACGAGCTGCCGGAGATCGTCCAGGGCGCCATCGTCGTGGCCATCGGCTCGAGCTTCCCGGAGCTCTCCACCACCGTGATCGCCACGCTCGTGCACGGCGAGTTCGAGCTGGGTGTCTCCGCCATCGTCGGCTCGGCGCTGTTCAACATCCTGGTCATCCCCGCCGTCTGCGGCCTCTCGGGCCGGCACCAGCTCCACGCGAACCGCGACCTCGTCTACAAGGAGGCGCAGTTCTACATGATCGCCGTCGCGGTGCTGACCCTGAGCTTCTCCTTCGCGGTCATCTATCACCCGGTGGCAACCACCGCCGGCGCCATCAGCGGCTCGATGACGCGCGGCCTCGCGCTGATCCCCCTCGCCGTGTATGCCCTCTACGTCTTCGTGCAGTACCAAGACACCCTGGAGTACAGCTCGGAGGTGGACGCCTCGCACATCCGCCCCGGCCGCGAGTGGGCACTGCTCGGGGTGTCGCTCGCGATCACGGTCGCCGGCGTGGAGGCGCTGGTGCGGGCGGCGCTGCACTTCGGGGAGTACTTCGGCACGCCGAGCTTCCTGTGGGGCATGACCGTGGTCGCCGCCGGCACCTCCGTGCCGGACGCCTTCGTCTCCGTGCGCGCCGCCCGCGCCGGGCGCGGGGTGACCAGCATCGCCAACGTGCTCGGCAGCAACATCTTCGACCTGCTGGTGTGCATCCCCGCCGGAATCCTGCTCGGCGGCGCGGCGGTGATCAATTTCTCCGTCGCCGCGCCGCTGATGGGCCTGCTGACCGGGGCGACGGTGCTGCTGTTCCTGCTCATGCGTACCCGCATGGTCTTGAGCCGCCACGAGTCGGTGGCCCTGCTCGGGGCCTACACCGCCCTGCTGGTCTGGATCACGCTGGAGAGTTTCGGCACGATCGACCTGGTACCAAGCCTGCCCCCGGCGGCGCCGGCCTGACCCTCACAGCCAGGGGGGGCGCCGCGGACGCGATAAACAGCCCAACGAGCCCGGCAGGCAACACCGTGGAGGCCGGGCCGAGCCCCGTCGTCCGCGATTTGCACGGCGCTCGGCGGACACCGTCGCTGAGCGGCGGCGGCGACGGGATGCCCGACGGGCATCCGGCCCTCGCGGCCCGGGCCGCCCGCCGCGGCGGGCGCTGCCCCCCGGCGAGGGCGAGGCGGTCACCGAGGCCCTGCCACCACCCGGCCTCTTTCCCCGCTGGACCACCACAGCCGGCGGGCCTACCCTGTCCGCTGCGGGTGGGGGCAACCCGCGGAGATACTCCGCAAGGCACGGGGATGCCGCTGGTTCGGCAACGGCGTGTCGCACGACACTAAAATCCGCCCGGAGATATTGTCGTGTGCCAGTGCGCCGGACCGGTTCGGGGCAGGACGCGTTCGCGCCAGCGTGGCGGGACTCACGTCAGGCGGACCACTCCGACGCTCCCCGTGGGACAGCGCACCGCCGGGGCCGCGTTGCCCGCCACTCCCGTAGCCTGGCTACACCGCGCGACCCGCGCCGTGCCGCGCCGGCACACAGCCCGGCTGACGCAGGACGACACCTTCGAGAAGATGGGTTAAAGGCGCTGCGGTGCACACAACACGACACAATCGATTCCCCTGGCGCTTCGCCGCGGTGATTGCCGGTGGCTATCTCGTCTTCGGGCTGCTGTGGATACTGATATCGGACCGGCTGCTGGCTCTCATAGCGCCCGGCGAGGCCGTCCTGTTGGAGTGGCAGACGTACAAGGGCATGGCGTTCGTGGTGCTGAGCGCGGTGGTCATCGCCGCATTGGCGCTGGCCGAAGCACGCCGTGCACGCCGGGTGGACGTCTTCTGGCACGGAATCATCGACGGCGCCCGGGAGGGCTTCTGGCTGGTCGACGCCAACGGCCGCACCGTCGAGGTCAACCGCACCCTGGCCGAACGGCTGGGCTACGCCCGCGAGACAATGCAGGGACGCCTGCCGTTCGAGTTCGCCGACACCGCCAGCCGGGCCGATTTCCAGCGCCAGGTGGGTCACGACGGCATCCCGGGCCTGCGGCACCGGGATGCCGCACCACGCCGCTACGAGGTCACGCTGCTGACCCGCGACGGCGAACGCGTGCCGTCACTGTTCCATGCCACCAGCCTGTACGACGAGCATGACCACCTGAACAGCTCCTACGCGTTCGTCACCGACCTGACCGAGCTGCGTACCCGAGAGCGTGAGCTCGAACTCACCCGGTATGCGCTGGAGCACAGCTTCGATGCCATCCTGCGGGTCGCGCCCGACGCCCGGATCATCGACGCCAACCAAGCCGCCTGCACCATGTTCGGCTACCCCCGCGACGAGCTTCTCACTCTGGGGGTTCCGGACATCAACACAGAGTTCACGCCGGAGAACTGGGCTGTGCACTGGGCGGAGGTCCGCGACCAGGGGAGCATGCGGATCGAGACGCGCAACCTCGCCCGGGACGGCACGACCCGGCCGGTGGAGGTGGGCATCAGCATGCTCACCTACAACGGCGAGACCTTCATGATCTCCGTGATCCGGGACCTCACCGAACGCAAACGGGGCGAGGCCCAGTTGCGGCGCACCAACCGCGCACTGCGCTCGCTGAGCCGGGCCAACACCGCGCTGATCCACGCCGGGGACGTGGACGGCCTGCTGACCGGCGTGTGCCGGGCGCTGACCGACACCGGCGGCGGCTATCCGCTGGCCTGGGTCGGATGGATCACGGAGGACGACAGCCGCAACGTGCGCGCGGTCGCATCCTCCGGCGAGGGTGCGGGCTATCTCCAGGCCATCCGCGTGAGCTGGGCCGAGGACGACCCCCACGGCCAGGGCCCCGCCGGCAACGCCATCCGCACCGGCGAGATCCAGCGCGTCAACGATATTGAGCAGGACCCCGGCTTCCGGCCCTGGCGCGAGGCGGCAAGGTCCCACGGCCTGCGTGCCCTCATCACCGTGCCGATCCTCCTCGATGAGCATCCCCGCGGCGTGCTCAGCGTCTACGCGGACATGACCAACGCATTCGGCGACGCCGAGGCGAACCTGCTGCGCGAGCTCGCCGACGACATCGCCTTCGGCGTGGAGGCGTTGCGCATCCGGGCCGAACACGAGCGCCAGCTCTCCGAGCTGCGCCTCGCCGCCACGGTATTCGAGCACAGCGCCGAGGGCATCGTGGTCACCGACCCGCAGCAGCGCATCGTCGCGGTGAACCAGGCCTTCACCCGGATCACCGGCTACCCGGAATCCGAGGCCCTCGGCGAGACGCCGACCCTCCTGCACTCCGGCGTTCAGGACGACGGGTTCTACCGCAACATGTGGAGCGAGCTTACCGCTCGCGGCGTCTGGCAGGGACAGATCTGGAATCGCCGCCGCAACGGCGAGACCTATCCGGAGTGGCTCACGATCACGGAAGTGCGCGGCGATGACGGCACCCTGGAGAACTATGTCGCGGTATTCGCCGACATCACCGAGGCCCACCAGGCGCAGGAGGAACTGACCTACCGTACCTACCACGACCACCTGACCGGCCTGCCGAACCGTGCCTTCTTCCGCGAGCGCCTGGAGCACGCGCTGGCCACCACGAGCCGCCGTGGCCGGACGCTCGCCGTGGTCCTGCTGGACCTGGAGGGCTTCGGCGCAATCAACGACAGCCTGGGACCGGAGGCCGGCGACACCGTGCTGCGGCAGGCCGCGGAACGGCTCGGCGCCCACCTGGACGCCGACGACACCCTGTCGCGGCCCGGCGGCGACGAGTTCTGGATACTCCTGGAGACCCTCGGCCCGCGCCATCAGGCCGACCACCAGCTCCAGCGACTGATCGACGCCCTCGCCGACCCGCTCACCGTGTCCGGCCAGACCCTGCGTCTGGCGGCGAGCGTGGGCGTCGCACTCGCCCCCACGGACGGCAGGACCACCGACGAGCTGCTGACCCGCGCGGCCACCGCCCTGCACCGGGCGCAGCAGTCCGGACGCGGGCGCATCGAGTACTTCCAGGCCGATATGCACGAGCAGGTCCAGCGCCGCGTCCGGCTGGAGGAGGCCCTCAAGGTCGCCATCGACGCCGGCGAGCTGCGGCTGTGGTATCAGCCCCAGGTCGACCTCGACAGCGGGGAGACGGTAGCCGTGGAGGCGCTGGTGCGCTGGCAGCACCCGGAATGGGGACTCGTTCCGCCAGCGGAGTTCATCCCCCTCGCGGAGGAGACCGGACTGGTGGTACCGCTGGGGGAGTGGGTTCTCCACCAGGCCATCGCCCAGTGCGCCGAGTGGCGGCACCGCGGATTGCCGTTACAGCGGATCGGCGTAAACGTCGCCGCCGCCCAGCTCCAGGCCGCGGACTGGCCCGACCGGGTCGCCGCCGCTCTCGACCATGGCGGCCTGGCCCCGGAGAACCTGGAGCTGGAGATCACGGAGCAGGGCTTTCTGGCGGACGTCGGTGCGACGATGGCCAATATCGACCGTCTCGTCGACATGGGCATCCGGCTCGCCATCGACGACTTCGGCACGGGCTACAGCTCGCTCGCCTACCTCAAACGCGTCCGTGCACGCACCCTCAAGATCGACAAGGCGTTTATCCGCGGGCTGCCCGACGACGAGCACGACCGCTCCATCGTCAAGGCGATCCTCGCGGTGGCGCAGGCCATGGACATGGACGTGCTTCCGGAGGGGGTGGAGACGACGGCGCAGGCAGAATGGCTCCATGCCCACGGCGTGCACCGCGTCCAGGGCTTCCTCTACGGCCGGCCCCAGCCCGCCGGGGCGCTGGAAGACAGCCTGGCGACGCGCCACTGAGCCCCGTATGGACCGAGCGGGTCATCAGTACCGCCCCCGAAACCAGGGCCGGCCCGATCAGTACCCCGGCTCGGTCTCGAGGATCCGCTTCGCGAGCGCGGCGGCATCGTCCACCACCCGGTCGACATCCGCGGGGCTGTCCGCGAACGCGAGTATGTAGGCGGTCAGCGGTGGCGTGCGTAACACGCGGCACAGATCCTCCACCTTGACCACCGTAGGCTGCTTGCGCCCCCGCTCGAGCTCGCTGATGTAAGAACGCGAGATCGCCGGGGCCATACTGTCCTGGGCAACGCCCCGGAACTGCCTCACGCGCCGAACGGCCTTGCCGTAAGCCCCACGTCCCATCGTCCCTGTCCTATTGATTGCGGGAAATGACGAAGGACAGCACAATCACGCGGACAGTGACGACCCTTCATCGAACGTCATTCAAAAGAATGCAACATCATTCACGCGACAGTCGCAGGACCGGATCACGACAAATGGCCCCACCGATCATGCCCCCAGCGGGGTACCACTGGTGATGCCGGCGGCGCCCGGTCCGCACCAATGGCCGACACGGCGCTCTTCAGCGCCGGCGGCGGCCCTGGTGATACTGTTCGCCCTGGGTGCCGCGCTGCTCTATTCGGCAGACGGGGCGGCCGCCACCGCCAGTCACTTCCTCTACGTCCCCGTGATCGTGGCCGCCAGCATTTACGGCCCGGCAGGCGGCATCGCCGCCGGCGTCGTGTGCGCGCTGCTCGCGGGCCCGGCCCTCAGCGCGGCGCTCGCTGGGGCCGTGACCGCGGCAGCGGCACTCTCGTGGGGCAGCGCAGGGACCGGCTACGTCACGGTCGGCGCGGTCACCGGGATGGCATTCCGGATCATGGGCCGGCAGACGCAGGAGCTGACGCGGCTGCGTTTCACCGATGCGGCAACCGAGCTCCCCAATATCAGCGCCGCACGCGCCTATCTGCGGGGAACGAACATGCTCGGCCTCCCCGCCGGGCCCGGTACCTACACGGTGCTCAGCATCCGCATCCTCAACCACGAGAAGCTCGTGGAGACCTTCGGCCAGGGACACGTCCGTCAGCTCGTCCAGCGCTTCGCCGGCCTGCTGCGCGACCGCCTCGGCGACGAGACCTTCGTCGCCCGCAGCGCGCCGGACCGACTTGCGCTGATTCATCCCCGCGGCCAGGACGATGCCGAACGCCTCCTGCCGGTGATCGACGGGATCGCCAGCCACCCGGTGGACGTCAGCGGCGTCCCGCTGTTCCTGGACATAGCGACCGGCCTGGCCTGCTCGGAGTCGCCCGACGACGACCCGGAGGAGATGATCGCGCGGGCCGACGTGGCCACCACCCGCGCCGCTGGCGCCGGCCGCGACACGGCCGTCTACGACGGGCGCCGGGAAAGCGACCACCGCCGTGGGCTGAAGCTGCTCGGCGAGGTGGACCGGGCCCTGGCGGAGGGCCAGTTCCATCTCGTCTACCAGCCCAAGCTGGATCTCGCCACCGGCCGGCTGCTGGGCGCGGAGGCGCTGGCCCGCTGGCATCACCCGGAGCACGGCCCGCTCAGCCCGGGGGCGTTCATCCCCCTGCTGGAGCAGACCCGGCTGGTGGACCCGTTCGCGCGCTGGAGCGTGCAAACCGCGATTGATCAGGCTCTCGCCTGGCGCCACGCGGGTCTGTGGGTACCGGTGGCCGTCAACGTCGCCGCCCGCAACCTGCACAGCGACACGCTGCTGGATTTCGTCGACCGCACGCTCGACGGGCGCGGCATCGACGCGGCGCTCCTGGAGCTGGAAATCACCGAGACCGCCCTGCTGAACATCGGCGCCCCACGGCTACGCCAGCTGGAACGGCTTCGCGACCGGGGCGTGGGCATCTCCGTGGACGATTTCGGCACCGGCTACGCCTCGCTGACCTACATCCGCGACCTGCCGGTAACCGCGGTCAAGCTGGACCGCTCCTTCATCCATGCCCTGCCGGAACGCCCCCGCGACCGCGCGCTCGTGTACCGGGTGATTCAGATGGCCCACGACCTGGGCCAGCGCGTGATCGGCGAGGGAGTGGAAGACGCGGCGACGCTGCAGAGCCTGCAGGCGCTCGGCTGCGACGCCGCCCAGGGGTTCCACATCGCCCGGCCGGCGGCCCCGGCGGACGCCCGCCGGCTGCTGGCGGCGCCGGCCTGGTCGCCCCCTGCCGGAAGCGGGGCGGCATAACGCGGCCCCGCAGCCGCCGTGTCAGCGGGCGTTGCGTGCGGCCCGGCCGCCGCGCGGCGCGGCGTCGCTGCGCCGCCGCCCGCCGCCGCCGGAACGCCGGCGACCGCCCGAGGGCTTCTTGAACAAGGGCTCCGGCTTCTCCGAGGGATCCGGCTCGAAGCCGGACACCGTGTGCCGGCGGATATCGTCACCGAGCAGCCGCTCTATCCCCTTGAGCAGCTTGAGCTCGTCGACGCAGACCAGCGAGACCGCCTCGCCGCCGTTACCCGCCCGGCCGGTGCGGCCGATGCGGTGGACGTAATCCTCCGGGACGTTGGGCAGGTCGAAATTCACCACGTGGGGGAGCTGGTCGATATCCAGGCCACGGGCGGCAATGTCTGTGGCTATCAGCAGGCGCACGCGGCCCTGCTTGAATCCGTCCAGGGCCCGGGTGCGCGCCCCCTGGCTCTTGTTGCCATGGATCGCCGCGGCGGTGAGGCCCTCGCGGTCGAGCTGCTTGGCAAGCCGGTCGGCACCGTGCTTGGTACGGGTGAACACGAGCACCTGACGCCAGTCGCCCTCGCGGACCAGATGGCTGAGCAGCGAGCGCTTCTCCCCCCGGCTCACCGGGTGGACGGTCTGGCTGACGGTCTCCGCGGCAGTATTGCGCGGCGCCACGTCGATACGGGTCGGCGAGCGCAGCATGCCCTGGGCGAGCCGGCCGATCTCCTCGGAGAACGTGGCGGAGAACAGCAGCGTCTGGCGTTCCGCGGGCAGGGCGCGGATGACCCGGCGGATATCGTGGATGAAGCCCATGTCGAGCATGCGGTCGGCCTCGTCCAGGATCAGCGTCTCCACTTGGGAGAGGTCCACGTTGCCCTGCCCCAGGTGATCGAGAAGCCGGCCCGGCGTCGCCACGAGGATGTCCACGCCCCGGCGCAGCGCCTGGACCTGGGGATTCATGCCCACGCCGCCAAAGATGACCGCGGAGGTCAGCGGCAGGTGTTGGCCGTAGGTGGTCACGCTCTTCTCGACCTGGGCGGCCAGCTCGCGGGTGGGCGTGACGATGAGCGCGCGCACGGCGCGGCGGCGGCCCTCGGTGCGCGTGCGCATGAGCCGCTCGAGCAGCGGCAGGGTGAAACCGGCGGTCTTGCCGGTGCCCGTCTGGGCGGCGGCCATGACGTCACCGCCGCCGAGGATGGCCGGTACGGCCTGCGCCTGCACGGGCGTGGGGGTGTCGTAGCCCTGCTCACGCACGGCACGAAGCAGCGCGGCCGAGAGGCCGAGATCATCGAATGACATGTTCTGGGAATACTCCTGGGATGCCTACCCGGCGGCCAGGGGCCGCGTGCGGGGTCCGGTCCAGGCTTGGAAGATCGGGAATTCGGGGCAGGCCCTGAGGGAAAACCGCGAAAACGGTGATACCGACCGGAGGGTACCAGCGGCGGCGACTATAGCACGTCCCGCCGGCGGTGACACGCCGGCGTGCGCCGGGCCCCGGATCAGCCGCCGCGGAGACACTCGTTGAGCAGACGGTCGAGCTCACCGGCGAAGGCCCGCCGGTCCGCCTGACTGAGCGCCGGCGGGCCGCCGGTCTGTACGCCGCTCGCACGCAGGGTCTCCATGAAGTCGCGCATGGTCAGCCGCGCCCGTATGGTGCCCTCGGTGTAGCGCTCGCCCCGGGGGGTGAGCACGCGGGCATCGCGCTCCAGCACCTCGGCGGCGAGCGGGATGTCCGAGGTAATCACGAGATCCCCCGCCGACACCCGGCGGACGATCTCGCTGTCGGCGGCGTCGAAACCCGCCGACACCTGCAACCGGTCGACGTAGCGCGAGCGCGGCACGTGAACAGGCTGGTTCGCGACCAGGGTGACGTTCACGCAGGTACGCTCCGCGGCGCGGAAGAGGATTTCCTTGATCGGGACGGGACAGGCGTCCGCGTCCACCCAGATTCTCATGTCCGTGCCGACCCGGCGCTGCGCGCCGCGCCGGCCTCCGGCTGCATGGTCCCGGTATCGACGAAGCGCTGGTGCCAGGCCAGGGCCTCGTCGAGCAGGTGCGGGGTATGGCGGCCGTAGCTCTCGCGGCAGGCCCGCTCGAAGTAGTCCTCCAGCAGCGGCCGGTAGTCGGGGTGCGCGCAGTTGGCGATGATGGTGCGCGCCCGCTGCTTGGGCGAGAGCCCGCGCAAATCGGCGAGCCCCTGTTCGGTGATCAGGATCATGACGTCGTGCTCCGTGTGGTCCACGTGGCTCGCCATCGGCACGATCGCGGAGATCCCGCCACGCTTGGCCATGCTCGGCGACATGAACACCGAGAGGTAGCCGTTGCGCGCGAAGTCCCCGCTGCCGCCGATGCCGTTCATCACGCGGCTGCCGGCGATGTGGGTGGAATTCACGTTGCCGTAGATATCCGCCTCGATCATGCCGTTCATGGCAATGCAGCCGAGCCGGCGGATCAGCTCCGGGTGGTTGGATATCTCCTGCGGACGCAGCACGATGCGCTCGCGCAGCTGCTCGATATCCTCCTCGAAGGTCGCCAGCCCGTCAGTGCTCAGCGAGAAGGAGGTCGCCGATGCCATGTCCAGCACGCCGGTGCGCAGCAGATCGAGCATACCGTCCTGGATCACCTCGGTGTAGGCGGTGAGCCCGCGGTAACCGCCCTCGGCGAGCCCCGCGAGCACGGCATTGGCGATGTTGCCCACGCCGGACTGCAGCGGCAGCAGCCGCTCGGTAAGCCGGCCGTGGCGGATCTCGTGGTCGAAGAAGTCGAGCAGGTGCGCGGCGATCTGACGCGAGACCCCGTCCGGCGGGCTGAACGGCGAGTTGCGGTCCGGCGCGTCGGTCTCCACCACCGCGATCACCTTCTCCGGCGGGCAGTGGAGGTAGGGTTCGCCGATGCGCTCGTCCGGATGCTCCAGCGGGATGGGCTTGCGGTGCGGCGGCAGCGCGGTGCCGTAATAGACGTCGTGCATCCCCTCCAGGGCCGCGGGCTGCCATCGGTTGACCTCCAGGATCACCCGGTCCGCCTGCTCCAGCCAGGTCTTGTTGTTGCCGACGGAAGACGACGGGATCAGCGCCCCGTCCTCGCGGATGCCGACGACCTCGATCACCGCCACGTCGATCTCGCCGAAATAGCCGAACCACGCGTGCTGCGCCACGTGGCTGAGATGCATGTCGATGTACTCGAGCTCGCCGGCGTTCACACGCTCGCGCACGGTCGGATCCGACTGGTACGGCAGGCGCAGCTCCATGCCCCGGGCCCGTGCCAGCGCACCGTCGAGTTCGGGCGCGGTGGAGGCACCGGTGAGCACGCGCAGCTGAAACCCCTCGCCCGCATCCGCGGCGGCATTCATGCGCTCGGTCAGGGCCTGGGGGACGGCCTTGGGATAGCCGGCACCGGTGAAACC
The DNA here is from genome assembly GCF_041949875.1 of Arhodomonas sp. KWT2. Taxonomy (NCBI): domain Bacteria; kingdom Pseudomonadati; phylum Pseudomonadota; class Gammaproteobacteria; order Chromatiales; family Ectothiorhodospiraceae; genus Arhodomonas; species Arhodomonas sp. KWT2. Next base: position 40,423 of record NZ_JBHFPQ010000027.1, on the reverse strand, counting down.
GCTCATCGCCACGGTCATGTGCGGCTGGATCAGGGCGGCCGCCTCCTCGGCGGACATCAGGAGCTGGCGCAGGCCGGGATGCCGGATGCGTTCGTCCATGTAACACCTCGATTGCAGGATACGGGGAAAGGGGACGCACTCGCGTCCGCCGGCGGGGGAACGCGGCACGAAACCGTTAGACGGCAAATCATAGCATCGCTACCCACCGCCACCGCCAGTGCCCGGCCGCGCCGGGGCCGGGACGGCGGGACACGCCGGCTCAGAGGCCGGGGGCGGGCCGGGCGGAGAGCACGACCCCGGTGAGCACGGCGGCGTAATGACAGCCGGCGGCCACGAGCACCATGGAGTGCCAGATGACCGTGTGGTAGGGCAGCCGGGAGAACACGAACACCAGCACCCCGGCGGTGTAGACGGCGCCGCCGACGGCCAGAAGCACCAGCGGCGGGAACGCCAGCCCGGCAACCAGCGGCTGAAGCGCCGGGAGGATGCTCCAGCCGAGCAGCAGGTACAGCGCGATGGAGGCGGCGTAGCCCAGCCTGCCGGCGAGCTTGAGCCCGGCTCCGGACAGCGCGACGGTCCAGACGAAGGCCAGCAGCCCCCAGCCCCAGGCACCGGCGAGCACACTCAGGGTGAAGGGGGTATACGTGCCGGCGATCATCAGGAAGATCGCGGCGTGATCGAAACGCTCCCGCCGGGCAACCCGTTTCGGGTCGTCATGGCGGTCGTAGTTCGCCAGCGCCGAGGCCACCAGCATGGTGATCAGGCCCACCCCGTAGAGCATCACCCCGCCCAGCATCACGGCATCGCGCCGGCCGGCGGCGAGCCACACGAGCACACCCACGCCCAGCACCGCGACGACGAGCCCGACGACGTGGATGATACGGTCGGCGATCTGTTCCGCCAGCGTGTACCTACGGCTGGAAAGCGGCATTCCTCGACCTCCGTTGCCCTGCCCCGCCCGATTCCGGCGATACCGTCATCGCCGGAAGGATTCGATATCCTGATGCCGCACCACGTTCCACTCGCCGCTGTTGCGGTACAGCCGCTTGTCCCGGCGGGGGTAGTCGGTTACGTCCTGGGCGAGGCGCTGGCCCACCACCAGGCAGACCAGTGGCTCCGTACCGTCATTGTAGAGGTCGTGGGCGACGCCGTTGGCCGGGCAACCGATGAAATCGCCCGGTCCGACGGGCTGCTCCGTCTCGCCGATCGTCGCCCGTCCGCATCCGGCGAGCACGTAGATGCACTCCTCCTCGTAGTGATGGCAGTGGTACTCGGTGGAGAAATGGCCGGGTTCGACGGCGATCCGGTGCACACCGAGATTACGCAGTCCCACCGCGTCACCGAGCGAGCGATTCACCCGCACGGCCTGCGGATTGAGGAAGTGGGTCTTCTCCACGCCTTCCAGTGCTGCTATATCCTCGGCAGAAAGGTACATCGGGATCCTCCCGGCTGGTGGGTGCGACATGTATGATCCGCGTTTCAGGCCTCTCGTTGCAACGCTGCTCGCCGCGGCGTTGACCGCCGGCTGTGCCGGCACCCCCGCGCGGCCGGGGCCCACCGCATCTGCGGCCTTCCCCGCCGACGCCTATCGTGCCCTGGCCGCCGACGGCACGGTTTACCGGCTGGATCCCGCCGCTTCCTCGCTGCAGATCATCGTCTATCGGGGCGGTCCACTCGCGGAAAAAGGACACAACCACATCATCGAAGCCCGGGATTTCCGCGGGCTGGTATTCCTGCCGGACAAGGGTCTGGACGAGGCCCGGCTCGACCTCGCCGTGCCTGCCCGGGGGATGGTCGTGGACCCGCCCGCGGCACGCTCGGCAGCGGGCGGGGCGTTCGCCCACCCGCTGAACGACGAGGCCCGCACCGGCACCCGCGCCAACATGCTCGGCCCGCAGGTGCTGGATGCCGGGCGTTTCCCGCAGATCGCCGTGCACGCCGACGACATCCGTGGCGCCCTGCCCTGGCTGGTGGTCCGGACGACCGTGACCCTGCACGGCAGGACGCGCCGGTTGACCGTGCCGGTGGAGGTGCAGGCCGGGACGGAGGGCCTCACGGCCACCGGTCGTCTGGTACTGCGCCAGAGCGATTTCGGCATCACACCGATTACCGCCATGGGCGGACTGCTGCGGGTGCAGGACACGGTGACCGTGGCCTTCCGCCTGGTCGGGCGCCGCGAAGGGAAGGAGGGCTGAGCGGCGACGCGGCCGGCACCGCCGCGACGACCTGATCCGGAAAACCACGGTGGCCCCGGTGGCCGGGTGACGAACGGCCCACCAACGCGACGGCCGGCACCGCACCGGGCTTCGGATGCTGACGAGGATGACGTATACTGTACGTTTCGTCTGGCCTGCCAGTCCTCTCCCGCTACACCCAGGGTTCCACCACGTTGACTTCCGATTCGCCCGCCGGCTTCCCGGCACTGGGCCTGAGTGCCCCCGTTCTCACCGCTCTGCAGGAGGCCGGTTACGAGGCCCCGACCCCGATCCAGGCCCGGAGCATCCCGCCACTGCTCGCCGGCCGTGACCTGCTCGGCCAGGCCCAGACCGGGACCGGCAAGACCGCCGCGTTCGCGCTGCCGCTGCTCTCCCGGCTGGATGTCAGCCGCCGGGACACCCAGCTCCTGGTGCTCGCCCCCACCCGCGAGCTGGCCATCCAGGTGGCGGAGGCATTCCAGACCTACGCCCGCCACCTCGAGGACTTCCACGTCCTGCCGCTCTACGGCGGCCAGGACTATGGCATCCAGCTGCGCCAGCTGCGGCGCGGCGCCCAGGTGGTCGTGGGCACGCCCGGACGGGTGATGGACCACATGCGCCGCGGCACCCTGGCCCTGGAGACCCTCTCCGCGCTGGTCCTGGACGAGGCGGACGAGATGCTGCGCATGGGATTCATCGACGACGTCGAGTGGATCCTCGGCCAGACCCCGCCGGACCGGCAGGTGGCGCTGTTCTCCGCGACCATGCCGTCGAGCATCCGCCGGGTGGCCCACAACCACCTGAACGACCCGGAGGAGGTCCGCATCGAGGCCCGCTCCTCCACGGCCCAGACCATCCGCCAGCGCTACTGGTCGGTGAGCGGCATCCACAAGCTCGACGCCCTGACCCGGCTGCTGGAGGCCGAGCCCATCGACGGCATGCTGGTGTTCGTACGCACCAAGAACGCCACGGTGGAGCTCGCCGAGAAGCTCACCGCCCGCGGCTTCAGCTGCGAGGCCCTCAACGGCGATATCCCCCAGGCCCAGCGCGAGCGCACCGTCGCCCGCCTGCGCGACGGCCGGGTGGATATCATCGTGGCCACCGACGTGGCGGCGCGCGGACTCGACGTCGAGCGTGTCAGCCACGTGCTCAACTACGACATCCCCTACGACCCGGAGTCCTACGTCCACCGCATCGGGCGCACGGGCCGGGCCGGGCGCAGCGGCGAGGCGATCCTGTTCGTCGCGCCCCGGGAACGGCGCATGCTGCGCACCATCGAGCGCGCCACCCGTCAGAGCATCGAGCCCATGCGCCTGCCGAGCGCCGACGACGTGAACACGCGCCGCGTCGAGCGCTTCAAGCAGCGGATCACCGAGACGCTCGCGGACACGGACCTGAGCGTGTTCCGCCGGCTGATCGAGGAGTACGTGGAAGAGACCGGCGCCGAGCCCACCGCGGTCGCCGCCGCCCTCGCCCATGCCGCCCAGGGCGGCACGCCGCTGCTCCTTGACGAGGTCGCCGCCGAGCCGGAACCGGGCCCCCAGCGCGAGCGCGGCCCGCGCCGCGGCGCCCCGGACGCACGGGCGAAACCGCTGCGCGAGCACCCGGACGTGGCGATGACGCGCTACCGCGTGGCCGTCGGCCGGCGCAACGGCGTGCGCGCCGGCAACCTGGTGGGCGCCATCGCCAACGAGGGCGGCCTGGACAGCAGCTACATCGGCGCGATCGATATCCAGGGCGACTACACCACCGTCGACCTGCCGCAGGAACTCCCCGGCGAGACGCTGAACCGCCTGCGTGCCGCCCGCGTGTGCGGGCGGCGCCTGGAGCTGCGCCCGTTCGAGGCCGGCCCGGCGGGGGGCGGGCGCCGGGCGAAGCCGAAGCACCGCGGCCGCTGAGCGCCCGCCGGCTCAAGCACCCCGGGCCGGCGGCCCCACCCAGAAGAAGGGATTGCAGGCCACCTCCCAGAGGTGGCCGTCCGGGTCGGCGAAATAGCCGGCGTACCCGCCCCAGTCCGCCTCCCGCGCGGCCCGCAGCCAGGAGGCACCGGCCACGCGCGCCTGGGCGAGCATCGTGTCCACCGCCGCCCGGCTGGTGACGTTGTGCGCCAGCGTCACCCCGGAGAAGCCGCTGCCCGCGGGATCCACCCCGGCGTCGGCGGCCAGCGCCTCACGTCCATAGAGTCCGAGCCAGGTCCCGTCCAGGGTGAAGAAGGTCACCTCCGGCGGTGACTCCCGGCGCGGCAGCCCCGGCCCTTCTCCGTAGAAACGCGTGGATGCCGACAGGTCCCGCACACCCAGGGTGATCATGCTGATACGCGGCTCCATCGCGGATGCCCTCCTCACGGGGATGCAGTGCGGCAGCACCGCGCTACTCCCCCAATCATAGCGACACCGATCCGCGCCGGCACGGTGCAGCGACGACGCGCACGCACCACGGCGGGGCGTCGCGAAAGCACCGGGGCACGGCCCGACGGTGCGGCGCGAATCCCACGCATTCCGCGTGGTTGCGCTTACGCCGGCCTCTTCCCGGTGATCGTGTGACCGGGTTAACAACTGGCGCGGGTCTTGCTTGACACTCCCCGACGGATTCTCCGAGGGGGTGGACCGTGAATACCAAGGGGCAGGCTCCGGGGCACACCGGCGTGGGCAGCGCCGCCACAGAACGGCTGCTGCAGGTCGCCGATGCGCTGACCCTGGAGCCGGACTTCGAACGTTTCTTCACCCGCGCCGCAGAGGCGGCGCGGGGGTTCGTCGAGGCGGACGGCGCCGCGCTCATCCTGTGCACGGACGACGACCGCCTCGAGTACCAGTTCTTCAACGGCGCGCTGCGGCGGCTGGCCCGTTTCGCCGGACTGCGCTTCGCCCAGGACGAGGGCCTGGTCGGGCGCGCCCTGCGCGCCGGCCACACCCTGTTCACGCCGGACTACGCCGACGACGGCCACGCCATGGCGGCGTTCGTCAACGCCGGCCTGCGCGCCAACCTGATCATTCCCCTCATCGGCAGTGAGGGCGCCATCGGGGCGCTGGCCCTGTCGTGGTTCCGGCCGGTGGACGGGCCACCGGAAACGGAGGCCGTCCTCCTCGCCGAGAAGGTCGCCGGCCAGATCGCCGTCGCCTGCCAGCGGCGGATGCTCGAGCACCGCCTGGAGGCGATGGTGCGCACCGACGAGCTCACCGGGCTGCTCAACCGGGCCGGCATGATGGAGCGGCTCAACCAGCGCCTGGCCGGCTACCACCGGGACGGCACACCCTTCGCCGTCGTCGTGATCGACATGGACGGATTCAAGACCGTCAACGACCGTCTCGGTCACGCCAGCGGTGACGCCGTGCTCTGCCACACCGCGGAACGGTTGCATGCGGTATGCCGGCGCAACGACGACATCGCACGCATGGGCGGCGACGAGTTCGTGATCCTCGCCGACGGCGCCCACGGGAGCGTGGCGCTGGATTCCCTGCTCGCCCGCATTGCCCGGACGCTGTCCGAGCCCGCCACCATGCCCCGGACCTTCCGCTGCACCGCGAGCATGGGCAGCGCCCTGTGCCCGGAGCACGGTGCGAGCCCGGAGGCCCTGCTCGGACGTGCGGACATGGCCATGTACCGCGCCAAATCCCGCGGCGGGGCGGAACTCCACCGTTTCGACGCGGCCATGGAGCGGGCCAGCCGGGAGCGGGAGTCGCTGGCGGAGGACCTCGCCCGGGCCCTCGAAGACGGCGAGCTCCGGGTGCACTACCAGGCGATCTTCGCCGCCCCCGGGGAGGTCCCGCCCGCCGCGGAGTGCCTGGTGCGCTGGCAGCATCCCACCCGCGGATTGCTGCCCGCCGCAGCCTTCATGCCGGCGGTGGAGGCCGGCAGCCGCCGGCTCGTGCGCGACATCGACCGCTGGGTACTCAACGCCGCGCTGTCCCAGATCCGCGACTGGCGCCGTCGCGGCATCCCCCACCCGACACTGCACGTCAACGTCTCCGCGCGGAATTTCATCGCCGGCGACTTCTCGGACCACCTCGCCCGCACCCTCGCCCTCTACCCCGAGGTGCCGCCGGAGACCCTGGTGCTGGAGCTCACCGAGACCTCGCTGATCGACAACATGAGCGCCGCCGCGGAGACCGCCGCGGCCTGCCGCCGCCTCAACGTGCGCCTGGCACTGGACGATTTCGGCACGGGTTACGCCTCGCTCACCTACCTCAAGCGCCTGTCCGTGGACATGGTCAAGATCGACGGCGACTTCGTCGGCGACATCTTCGATAACCCGAACTCCGACGCCATCCTCCGCGGCATTCTCGCCATGTCACGGGCCCTCGGGCTGGACACCGTGGTCGAGGGCGTGGAGACCGTGGCCCACGCCGACATCCTCCGCAGCCTCGGCTGCGACCTGCTCCAGGGCTTCGGGCTCGCCCGCCCCGTCCCTGTGGACGCACTGGTGCCCGAGCCGAGCTACGCCGGCGCCATGTAGCCCCCACCCACCCGAAAGGAGAAACACGATGCCCCGGATCACCGCGCTCGCCAGCCAGCCGCGTCAGACCGTCGCCGCCCGGATCGAGGACGCCACCACGGAAGGCCTCGACCTCTCCCTGTCGCTGCCGGAGACCGGCCGCCAGGCGGACGTCGCCGCGGCACTGAACACCCTGCTGGACCGCACCGCCGCCCAGATCACCGACACCATGGGCAGCGCGCTGAGGCTCTCGGAGACCGCGCCGACCCTCGCCGATCTCGCCCGGACGGGCGAGAGTCAGAGCACGGCACTCTCGGACGCGGCCAACCACATCGCGGCGGCGAGCGAGGAGATGACCACCACCCTCGAGCAGGAGATCACCCCGAGCACCGAGGAGCTCGCGCGCTACGCCGGCCAGGTCACCGGCCTGGTCGACGCCAGCCACCGGCGCGGCGAGGCGATCGCACGGCACATGAGCGATCTCGACACCCGGCTGCAGGCCCTGGAGTCCCAGGTCGACGCGCTCCAGGCCCGGACCTCGGAGGTATCCGAGGTGGTGGGACTGATCAGCCGGATCGCCGGACAGACCAACATCCTCGCCCTCAACGCCGCCATCGAGGCTGCCCGGGCGGGCCAGTACGGCCAGGGGTTCGCGGTAGTCGCCGAGGAGGTACGTCAGCTCGCCCAGCAGACCGGCGAGGCCACCGGACGCGTCTCCGGCGTGATCGAGGGCCTGACCACCGGCATGGAGGAAACCGGGAGCGCGGCGGAATCCGTACGGGCGGGGCTGACCGAATCCCAGGCGGACGTCACCACGACCCTGGACGAGCTCGACTCGGCCCGCCAGGCGATGGCGGACCTCGATTCACGCAGCCAGCGGATATCCACGGCCATGCACCAGATGAACACCACCACCCAGGGCGTTGCCGAACAGGTCCACGAGGTGGCCAGCGTCTCGGCGACGATCCTCGAGCAGTCGCGCAAGGTAAACCACGCCAGCCAGCGCATCCACGAGTATTCCGATGAAGTCCTCACCTCCCTGGGCGCGTTCCGGCTCGCCGCCCACGGCCACGCCCGCACCGCGGTGACCGGGCTCGCCGCCGACCCGGCGCTCGCCGGCGGCGGGCGCGACGAACGCGAGCGGCGCCTGCGCGAGGCCCTCTCGGAGATGCCGTGGGTGGAGCTGTTCTACATCACCTCACCCGCCGGGGATCAGGTCACCGCCAACGTCGCCCAGGCCTCGTTCACCACCAGCTACGAGGGCGACGGCTCCGGCCGCGACTGGTCCGGTCGTGACTGGTTCCGCCGCGCGATGAGCACCGGCCGGGCCTGCGTCACCGATATCTACCGCTCCGCGGCGAACAATCAGTTCTGCCTCACCGTGGGTGTGCCCCTCGTTGACGCACGCGGCGATATCCGCGGGGTGCTGGGGGCGGATGTCAGCCTCGACCGGTTACTCGAGGTCGCCGGCTGAGGGGCCCGTCCTCTCCGCGGCGAGCGCACGCAGCGCCGCGACGGCATCGCTGCCGCGGTGCGCCGGCACCAGGATATGATCGTGATGGAAAGCGGCGATGACATTGGCGGGAATGCCCTCGCGGGTCAGCCGCCGGGCCACGGCGGCGGTAAGCCCCACCGCCCCCAGGCTGGAGTGAACGCGCAGGGTGATGAGCCGGAAGAGGCCGTCGTAGGCGAGTCCATGGCCGTCCGCGGCCTCGCGGCGGCACACCAGCGACAGGCCCTCGGCCTCGCGGAAGCTGGCCAGGGGATTGAGCCCGGCGTACGCACCGTAGGCCGCCGGGCCCACGGTCACGAACACGTACGTGCCGGGGGCAAGCGCCGGTGAGAGCCCCCGCAGCAGGGCGGAGAGATCGCTCAGCCCTGCCACCGGGGAACCCGGCATCCGGAAAGGCGGTCTCCGGGGCACACACCCCGGAGACGGATCCCGCTCACTCCAGCAGGCTGCGCAGCATCCACGCGTTCTTCTCGTGAACCTGCATGCGCTGGGTCAGCAGATCGAGGGTCGGCTCGTCGTGCGCCTCCTCCGCCAGCGGGACCACCTGGCGCGCGGTGCGCACCACGGTCTCCTGGCCCTCGGCGAGCTGGCGGATCATCTCCTTGGCCTCGGGCACGTCCGTCGCCTCCTCGACCGAGGAGAGCTCGGCGAACTGCTTGTACGAGCCCGGCGCAGGGAACCCGAGGGTACGGATACGCTCGGCGACCTGATCCACCGCCGTGGCGAGCTCGGTATACTGCTCCTCGAACATGAGGTGCAGGGAGTTGAACATCGGCCCGGTCACGTTCCAGTGGAAGTTGTGGGTCTTGAGGTAGAGCGTGTAGCTGTCGGCGAGCAGCCGGGACACGCCGTCGGCGATCTCTTTGCGCTTGGCTTCGTCGATACCGATATGAACGTCCATGGTTCAATCTCCCTTGGTTAGAAAAATTCCATGCTAAGTATGGAGTCGGCCGGGTGCATTGAGAAATCGAAACGACCGATCATCACGATAAATCCGTACCATGGCGGCGCCGGGCGGGGACACGTTCAGACATGCTGGCCGGCCGCATGGCCGGACGCCCATGCCCACTGGAAATTGTGTCCGCCGAGGTGGCCGGTGACGTCCACGACCTCACCGATGAAATACACCCCCGGGTGATCGCGGCAGGCCATGGTCTTCGACGACAGCGCCGCGGTATCCACGCCGCCGAGGGTCACCTCGGCGGTACGGTAGCCCTCCGTGCCCTCGGGCCAGACCGTCCAGGGCTGGCAGGCCCGGACGACCGCATCGATGTCCGCATCGCCAAGCTCCCCCAGCGGCCGGTCCGGGCACCACAGCTCGCACCAGCGTCGCGCCACCCGGCGCGTCAGGCGCTCGGCAAGGAGCGTGCGCAGCGCCAGGCCCGGCCGCCGGGCCCGCACCTCGCGGATATGCGCGGCGAGATCCAGCCCCGGAAACAGGTCGATCTCGAGCGGCCCGCCGGGCTGCCAGTACGAGGACGCCTGCAGGACGGAGGGCCCGCTCAGCCCGCGGTGAGTGAACAGGATATTCTCGCGGAAGGTCGCGCCGCCGGCGGCGGTCTCGGTATCAAGGGACACGCCGGCGAGATCGCCGAGGCGCTCGCGGGTGCGGGCATCCAGGATCACCGGCACCAGCGCCGCCCGGGTCGGCTGCACGGCGATCCCTAGCGAACGCGCGAAGTCGATGCCGAAGCCGGTGGCCCCCATCTTGGGGATCGAGTAGCCCCCGGTGGCGATCACCAGGGATGCGCAGGTCACCGCGCCGACCGCCGTGTCCAGCGCGTGCGGCTCGCCGGTGCGGATGTCGTGAACCGGTGCCTTGGTGCGCACGGTCACGTCTGCCGCGTCACACTCCTCCAGCAGGAGCGCCACGATGTCTTTGGAGGAGCGGTCGCAGAAGAGCTGCCCGAGCTTCTTCTCGTGGTAGGCCACCCCGTGCCGCTCCACCAGGGCGATAAAGTCCCACGGCGTGAAGCGGCTGAGCGCAGACTTCATGAAGTGGGGATTGGCGCTGAGGAAGTGCTCCGGGCCGGAGTACATGTTCGTGAAGTTGCACCGCCCGCCCCCGGACATGAGGATCTTCTTTCCCACCCGGTTGGCGTGGTCGAGCACCAGCACGCGGCGACCGCGCCGACCCGCCTCGATGGCGCACATCAGCCCGGCCGCGCCGGCGCCGATGATGACCACGTCCCAGTGCTGTTCCCTGTCCACCGTCTGCGTCATGGGCGCGCATTCTACGCGAAACGCCGCCATGGTCCGGCCCCGCTGCGTGAACTATCTTTTCCGGTGAGTGAGCGGCGCGATCCCCACCCGCAGCGGGACGGCCGACGGAGGGAGGTTGCCATGCAGATGACGCGACGCTTCTTCATCAGTACGGACATGGATGACCTCGAACGACTGGAGGAGGACCTGGAGGCAGCAGGCATCGTCACGCCCCAGTGCCACCTCCTCACCACGGACGACGCCGCGGCGGACAGTCACCGCCACCTCAACCAGGTCAAGGCCCTGATGAAGCGCGACCTGGTCCACTCCACGCTCATCGGCGCCGCGGTGGGCGCCGTGCTCGCCGTGATACTGCTGCTCATCGCCCATTTCGCCGGCTGGGTACACTCCGCCGCCGGCTGGCTGCCGTTCGTATTCCTGGCGATCATCACGCTGGGCTTTTTCACCTGGGAAGGGGGGTTGCGCGGTATCGAGACCCCGAACCAGCGTTTCCGCCGGTTCGAGCAGGCACTGGCCGACGGCCGGCACGTGTTCTTCGTGGACCTGGACCCGGGACAGGAGGACGTACTCGAGGCGGTCGTCGCCCGTCACCCGGCGGTGGAGCCGGCGGGCAGCGGTACCGGCTCACCGCACTGGCTGGTGCACTGGCAGCACCGGGTGAAATCGTTCTTCGTCCACACCTTCCCGTGACGGCCCGCCGCGTCCCGGACCGCACGTCCGGGACGGCCATATCGCCCTTGACACCGACGCCGGTTCGGGCAGGTGGGCGCTGTCATCAGTTTTTCACAGAACCTGTGGATAACTCTGTGAACAAACCGTAGAGAGTTATCGCAATCCCCTGTCAGAAGCGGCTTCCCGTTAGATTGCGCAGTTTTTCAACGACGAAAAAAACATGCTTTTAATCAGCTACTTGAAATATTCTCGCGTTGTTTTCTTGACGCGGCAGCGTTTTCGGGCTTCCCCCGGACGAAAGCTGTGCGGCCTGTGTACAAACTTGCGATTCCCTCCTTGACAAACCATCTGTCAAGGCACGATCGCCGTCTCCGCAGGCCCTCTTGACCGCGCGCCAGTGCACCGCGATGACGCATCCGCCCCGCAATGGGGCCTCAGCGGATCCGGCGCCCCCGGTAGACGATGGCCCCCCGGCCCGGGCTCTCCCCCTCCCCGGCCGCCGGGGAGGAGGCCGCCACCTCACCGGCCAGGGCGACCCCCCGGTAACGCCGGACGGTGTGCTCACCGTCAGCCGCCTCCGGTTCCTCCGCCGGCAGGCGTGCGTCCAGACCCGCAGCGAGCTCCTGCAACCCCGGGTCGTCCACGGAGGCGGCCAGCTCCAGCAGGGTCGGCACGAGGTCCTCGTCGCTGAGACGCGGCACGGAGAGACCGTGATCGCGCAGCCCCCGGCGCAGACGCATGGCCAGGTCGGTCATCTCCCGGTCGAGCTGTATCATCCCATCACTCCCTGATTCCGGTGCCCCGGAACGGGATGCAATAACGATACCGCAATGGGAAAACCCGGCTCGCCATGCCGTTGGGAAAACGATATGCCGCTGCCGATCGGAGACCTCCGAAGACGGCCGGGGCGGATGCCCGGCCAGGGGAACGGCATTGCCGTACGTCAGTCGTCGCCGCGGTCCGTGTGCCCCAGATCGCGATCCGGGGCCACCGCGTCGCGCACCAGGCGCTTGAGCGCCTTGATCTCCGGGAAACCGCCCTGCTCCCGGCGCGACCACAGGCACTCGCCGTCCACGACGATCTCGAACACCCCCGCCCCCGCCGGACACAGCGAGACCTCCGCCAGCTCGTCACCCAGGCTGGTGAGCAGCTCCTGCGCCATCCACGCGGCCCGCAGGAGCCAGCCGCAGCGGGGGCAGTAACGGATACGGACGTGGTGATTCATGGCGGCCCTCCAGGCGGAGGGCCGCACGATAGCAGACCACCAGGCCGGAAAAACCGCGCCGACACGGGCTCAGCCATTACGTCGGAACGGCAAACGGCGCACGCGCTCGCCGGTCAGGGCGAACCAGGCGTTGGCCACCGCCGGCGCCACCGGCGGTGTCCCCGGCTCGCCCACGCCGGTGGGCGCGGCGTCCGAGTCGACGATGTGCACCTCGACCTCCGGCATGTCCGTCATCCGGGTCGGCAGGTACGTGTCGAAGTTGGCCTGCTTCGGCCGGCCGTCCTCCAGCACCACCTCGTCGTAGAGCGCCGCACCGAGGCCGTAGCCGATGCCACTCTGCATCTGCGCCTCGATGTTGTGCGGGTTGATGGCGACACCGCAGTCGACGGCGCAGACCACGCGGTGGACCCGGGGCAGCCCGTTCTCACCCTTGGAGACCTCCACGACCTGGGCGACGTAGCTGTTGAAGGACTTGTGCACGGCCACGCCCCGGGCGCGGCCCTCCGGGACGGGCTTGCCCCAGCCGGCACGGTCGGCGGCGAGCTCGAGGACGCCGCGGTGGCGATCGTGATCGCCGAGCCGGGCGAGCCGGAAGGCCACCGGGTCCTCCCCCGCCGCGTGGGCGAGCTCGTCCATGAAGGTCTCGGTGCTGAAGGCGGTGTGGGTATGGCCCACGGAGCGCCACCACAGCACCGGCACGCCGGCCTCGGGGTTGTGCCCCTCGACGGCGAAGTGCTCGAAGCTATAGGGGAGATCCTCGGCCCCCTCGACGGAGACCGGATCGACGCCGTTGTCCCGGAGTCCGCCCATCTCCTTCATGATGGACTGGCCGGCGAGGCGGTGCTGCCACGCCACCGGCCGGCCGTCGTCGTCCAGCGCCGCCCGCAGCCGGTGGACGAACAGCGGCCGGTAGCGCCCGCCCTGGATGTCGTCCTCGCGGGTCCACACCAGCTTCACCGGACGCCGGCCATCGGTGGCCTTGAGAATGCCCGCCACCTCCATGGCGACGTCGCCGTTGGGGGTCGCGCGGCGGCCGAAGCTGCCGCCGGCGAACTGCGTGTGCACGGCCACCTTCTCCGCGGGCACGCCGAGTGTCTTCGCCACCACGCCCTGGTCGATGGTCGGGATCTGCGAGCCCGCCCACAGCTCGTAGCCATCGCCGGTGGCGCGGATCACCGCGTCCAGCGGTTCCATCGGCGCATGGGCGAGGTAGGGGAAGCGGTACTCCGCCTCGATCACCCGCGTGCCACCATCGATGGCGGCCTGGGGATCGCCGTGGGCCTCCGCGGTGGCGCCGGGCTCACGGGCCAGGGCGGCGAAGTCCTCGTACAGGGCCTCCGTACCCCGCTTCTCGGCAGCGCTGTCGTCCCACTCCGCCTTGAGGGCATCGCGGCCCTTCTTGGCGGCCCAGAAGCCCTCCGCGAGCACCGCGACGCCCCGGGGGGTGCGCACCACGTCGACCACCCCCCGCACCTTGCGGGCCTCACTGTCGTCCAGCGAGCGCAGGGTCGCGCCGAACAGCGGCGGGCGCAGCATCACCGCGGTGAGCATGTCCGGGAGGTAGATATCCAGGGTGAACTGGGCCTCGCCGTTGCTCTTCTCCGAGGCGTCCACCCGGGGCACCCGGTGGCCGATCAGGCGGAAGGACGACGGGTCCTTGAGGCGAACCTCCTTCGGCGCCTCGCGCCGCCCGGCGGCCTCCGCGAGCTCGCCGAAGCGCGCCTCGCGGCCGCTGCCGGCGTGACGGACGACGCCCTGGGCGACGCTCAGCTCGCTCGCCGGCACGCCCCAGCGCTCCGCCGCGGCGGCCACGAGCATGGCCCGTGCCGTGGCCCCCGCCTGGCGCAGCTGGTCCCAGGAGCTTGCCATCGCGGTGCTGCCCCCGGTGCCCTGCATACCGCCGAGCAGCGCGTTGCCGTAGAGCTCGGCGTTGGCGGGGGCCGGAGCAACCTGCACCCGCGACCAGTCCGCGTCCAGTTCCTCGGCGAGCACGGTGGCCACGCCGGTGTAGCTACCCTGCCCGAACTCGATGTGCTTCGAGATCACCGTGACGGTGTCGTCCGGGGCGATGCGCACGAAGGCATTGGGGGCCCAGCCCCCGCTCTCCGTCTCCGCCGCCATGGCGCGGGGACCGCCAAGGCCCCAGTGAAAACCGATGACGAGGCCCACCCCGGCGGCACCGGCCCCCTTCAGCAGGCGCCGCCGGGACGGCGAGAACGGCTGTGAATACGGCTGCTGCATGGTCACGCCTCCAGCTCGCCGGCCGCGCGATGGATGGCCGCACGGATACGCTGATACGTCGCGCAGCGGCAGACGTTGCCGCGCATGGCGCCGTCGATGGCGTCGTCGTCGGGCTGCGGCGTCTGCTCGAGCAGCCCCACCGCCGACATCACCTGCCCGGACTGGCAGTAGCCGCACTGGGGGACATCCATCTCCGCCCACGCCTTCTGCACCGCGGCGGCGGCCGGACTCTCCAACCCCTCGATGGTGGTGACGGAACGATCGCCCACCGACTGCACCGGCAGCACGCACGAGCGTGTCGGGCTGCCGTCGAGGTGCACGGTGCAGGCGCCGCACTGGGAGATCCCGCAGCCGTACTTGGTGCCGGTGAGCCGCAGCTCATCGCGCAGGACCCACAGCAGCGGCGTGTCGGCGTCGACGTCCACGCTGTGGGTCTTGCCGTTGACCTTGAGGGTGATGCTCATAGTGCTCTCTCTCCGGGTCGGGCCACCGCGAAGGGTGGCAACTGTCCGAAAACGTACGACCCAGTGTAGTAGACGGTGCCCTCAACGCGAGCACCGTGCGCATCTCACCCCCGGCGCCCGCCACCGGCCCGGGCCACGCCGCGGCCGTCGTCGAACCGGACCTGATCGCGCCCGCCATCCTTGGCCGCGTAGAGGCTGCGATCGGCGTCGGCAAGGAGGTCATCGAGGGTGCGATGGCGATGGTCCTTGCCGGCGACGCCGACGCTGGCGGTCACCGCGATGATATCGTCGCCATGGTGAGCGCGGTGTGCGGCCACCGCCGCGCACAGGCGCTCGGCGAACGCCACGGCCTCGGCGAGCTCCGTCTCGGGCATCAGCAGAACGAACTCCTCGCCGCCCCAGCGGGCGAGCACGTCGTAATCCCGGACACTGGCACGGAGCACCCGGGCGACCGCCTTCAGCGCCTCGTCACCGCCGGTGTGTCCGTAGCGGTCATTGACCTGCTTGAAATGGTCGAGGTCGATCAACGCCAGTGACACCGGCCGGGCGTTGCGTACCGCCAGGTTCCAGATCCGCGCGCTGACATCGTGGAACGCCCGGCGGTTGTTGACGCCGGTGAGGGGGTCGATGCGTGCCAGCCGCTCCGCGCGGACGCGCTGAGCCTGCCCCTCGCGGAAACGATAGCTCAGCGCCAGGGCAAGCAGGGTCGCGTCGACCAGCATGCCGATGTCGACGGCACGGTAGGTCCAGGCATTGAACGGGATGAACCCCCATACCGCCATCGCCGTGACCGCGGCGCCGATCATCGACGAGACCGCGGCGAGCAGGAAATAGCGCGCGGCACGCAGACCGGCGCGCACGGACACGATCCCCAGGGCGAGCATGATCACCGTGAACGCGATCATGAAGGTGAACGCCACCACCAGCGCCGCCGCCTGGTAGCCGGCGGTCACGGCGGCGAGCATCGACGCGGCACCCACGGCGATGTAGCCGATCACCGCCCGGCGCAGCCGCGGGAAATGCTCGCGGGTATCGAGAAAACTGAGTGCGAAGGTCAGCCCGGTGGTCGCGTAGGCGAGCATCAGCACCGGGTTCGACCACTGCGCCCAGCCCGTGCTCCGCGGCCACAGCCAGGCGAAGCCGTGACCGGTGTAGGAGAGGTTCATCAGCAGGAAGGCACCGAGATAGAGGGCGTAGAGGGCGTAGCGGGCCTGCCGGAGCCCGGCGAACAGCATCAGGTTGTAAGCCACCAGGGCGAACAGGAAGCCGTAGAGGAACCCGTAGCCGTAACCGGTCACCAGGTCCCGTTCGGCAGCCGCCGCCGGGGTCTCGAGATAAAGGGGCACGACCATCGGGTCGGGGGTCGCCACCCGCAGATAGATTGTGGCGGCGCCGGGGGCGAAGCGATGATCGACCGCGAAGTAACGCCCCGCCACGGGCCGTGCGGCATGCGGTTCCCGGTCCCCGGTGTGGTAGGCGGCCACGGTACGGCCGTTGCGACGGATGTAGACGGTGACGTCGTCCAGCCACGCTGTGGCCACGGTGAGGCGCGCCGGCCGCGGCTCGGCGGCAGCGTTGACCACCTCGAGACGGATCCATACCGGCCGGGCACCGATCCCGAAGGCGAGGACCGGCGATCCACCGGCAGAGAACCGGCCACCGTGGAAGGCCCCGACGGCCTCCGCCAGCGTCAGCGGCCCGCCGGTCTCGCGCAGGTAGCGGGCCTGCTCCCCGACCGGGCCACCGTCGCCGCCGGGCAGCCGTACCGGTTCCTGTGTCTGTGCCGCGACGACGGTGCGCGCCACCATCCACGCCGCCAGCACGAGCAGCGCCATCGGCGACAGACGGGCGATCATGGGTGGGTTCGCACGAGCTGTTTATCCGTTGGTTAACGGGGGCCATGCCCCGCTCCAACTCTACCCCATGCCGGGTTGCCGTTCGATGTCGCCGGGGACCTCAGGGACACCGGGACCGGTCGCCGCCCTCCGGCGGCCGACTGTCGGCCCGCCGTGGCGGATGGCCCGCGGCTGACCCATGCTCCCAGGCATCCACGACGGCCAGAGGACCGGCCATGCGTACCCTCCCCCTGATACCGGCGATCCTGGCCGCGGCCGGCCTGGCGGCCTGCGGCGGCGGCGGAAGCAGCGACGGTGGCGACCCGGTGACCGAACCCACACCCACGGACTACACCGTCGAACGGGTCTTTTCCGGCCTGAGCTTCCCCGGCGTCACCGACATCCAGGCGCCGCCGGCCCCCGACGCCCGGCTGTTCGTGGCGGAGAAGGCCGGACGCATCCGCGTGTTCTCGCGCAACGACCCCGCTGCCGGCGCGCTCACCTTCCTAGACCTGAGCGGCCGCGCCGACCTGGTCACCGACGGCGAGGGCGGCCTGCTCGGTCTCGCCTTCGATCCGGCGTTCGCGGGCAACGGGTACTTCTACGTCCACTACACGGCCGACAGTCCCCGGCGCATCGTCGTCGCACGCTTCACCGACACCGGCGTGCGCCCCGTGGACCCGGCGACCGAGGAGGTAGTGCTGGAGATCCCCCATCCGGGCACGGACAACCACTACGCCGGCGCCCTGGCCTTCGGCCCTGTGGACGGCATGCTCTACCTCACCGCGGG
Organism: Arhodomonas sp. KWT2; assembly: GCF_041949875.1. Lineage (NCBI taxonomy): Bacteria > Pseudomonadati > Pseudomonadota > Gammaproteobacteria > Chromatiales > Ectothiorhodospiraceae > Arhodomonas > Arhodomonas sp. KWT2. Next base: position 22,833 of record NZ_JBHFPQ010000027.1, on the reverse strand, counting down.
TGACGGCGGCGGCTCCTACGACCCGGACGACAATGCCCAGGACCGCACCAACCTGCTCGGCTCGGTGATGCGTATCGACGTATCCGTCACGGGCACCGGCGTGACGCCCAACTACGCTGTGCCCTCGGATAACCCCTACGCCGGCAACACCGCGGGTCTGCGCGAGGAGATCTACGCCTACGGATTCCGCAATCCGTACCGGCTGAGCATCGACTCCGACCTCTCGGGCCAGCGGATATGGGTCGCCGATGTGGGTCAGGACGCCCGCGAGGAGATCGACGTGGTCACCGCCGGCGGCAACTACGGCTGGGACTGCCGCGAGGGCAGCCTCACCGTCGACGCCAGCCTGCGTTCCAGCGCCTGCGACAGTCTCACGGACAGCGACTTCACCGCTCCGCTCACGGAGTACGGCCACGACCTCGGCGAGTCCGTTACCGGCGGCTACGTCTACCGCGGCACGCGCCTGGCGGCGCTCACCGGGCGATACGTGTTCGGTGACTTCATCAGCGGTCGCATCTGGGCCTACGACCGCGGCAGCGACGAGCGCGAGCTGCTCGTCGACACGGGGCTTTCCATTTCCACGTTCGGTACCGACGATGCCGGTAATCTCTACATCGGCGACTACGGCAGCGGCGCGCTCTACCGGCTCAGTCCGTAGCCGTCTCGCGGTCGCTACCTTCCGGCGCACCGCCGAGGGTATCGCGGAAGAAGGCGGTCATGTCGGCGAGTGCGGCGGTATCGTCGCGGAACCACCAGCCCAGGGACAGCAGCATGTCCACGTGGTCCGCTCCTGCATAGCGGCGGACCACCACCCGCCGTCCCTGTGCCCGCGCCCGCTCCGCCAGCGCGGTGGTGTTTCGCGGTTTCACCGTGGTGTCCGCGGTTCCCGTGGCAAGGAACAACGGCGGCCCCCGGGAGCCCACGACCGCCACCGGCTGGGTCGCCTGCAAATCCGCCACGCCGGCGAACGCCCGCCGGGTGGCGCGCACGTCCAGCGGGAGGAAGTCGTACGGGCCGGAGAGCCCGGCCACCGCCGCCACCGGCAGCCCCTCTGCGCCGTCCGCACCGGTATAGCGCGGCGCAACCCCCAGCATCACGGCGTTGTAGGCCCCGGCCGAATGGCCGGCCACGCCGATGCGTGCCGGGTCTCCGCCGTAGCGGGCGATGTGATCATGGGTCCAGCGCACCGCCGCCGCGACGTCCTCCACGAACGCGGGGTAACGCACCGACGGCACCAGCCGGTAGTCCGGGATCACGGTCACGAAGCCGCGGGCCGCCAGCGCGTGGCCGACAAAGCCGTAGTCCTGGCGGCGCCCGCTGTCCCAGGAGCCGCCGTAGATGAACACAATCACCGGCGCGCCGGCCACGGGCGCCCGCGGGGCATAGACATCCAGGCGCTGACGCGGCCACGTCCCGTACGAGGCATCCCGGGCAACGCGCCGGGCGCCATCGTCCCGGGGCATCACCGAGTCCAGCGCACCGAGCCGCGTACAGCCGGCGGCGAGCGCCACGAGCACCGCGATCGCCGGCGCCCGCCACATCGTCTTCAGGAAGGACATCGTCACCCCGAATCCCTATACTTGGCCGAATCCGGACGCTAACAGGGAAACGGGGGCGCCGCGAGCGTGCCCGGGCAGTCACCGAGAATGAGCACCGATAACGCGGGCCCCGGAGAATCAGGCACCATGCCGCGACAGCCGCAGCCGCCGGCGGGCGGTTTCACCGCCGAGGACATCGGCCGTTACGACCATGTCACCCGCCTGCCAAGCCGGGTCCAGTGCCTGGAGCAGCTTGCCGCCGACCTCGACGGAATCGCGTACAGCGGCCGGCCGCGTACGCTGGTACTGGTCACACTGGCGGAGGCACAGCATTTCAACCGCATCCTGCGTGCACTCGGCCATGCCTTCTCCGAGGACTTCATCCGCGCCGGGGCCCAGCGCGTCATCGAGTGCCTGGATGCAGGCGTGACGGTCTACAACGTCAGCGTGCTGAGCTTCGCGTTCGTCGTCGACAACGACGGCAGATACCCCCCGGAGCACACCGCGAGGAGCATCGCCACCCACTTCACCGACCCCGTCATGGTTCAGGACATCCCCATCCAGACCGCCGCGGGAGTCGGGCTGGTGGCACTGGACGCCGGCTTCACCGCACCCGCCGAGGCACTGCGTGCCGCGCTCACCGCCGCACAGGACAGCCGCAGTTCCCACCATCCGTTCGCGTACTACAACCCGGGCTCGGACGCCGCCCAGCGCCGTGCCTTCCAGCTGCTGACCGACCTGCCGGAGGCGCTGGAGGCCGACGACCAGTTCACCCTGCACTTCCAGCCCCGGGTGTCGTTCGCGGACCGCCTCAGCCACAGCGTGGAAGCGCTGATCCGGTGGCAGCATCCCAGGCTCGGATGGATCTCGCCCGCGGAGTTCATCCCCCTGGTGGAGACCACCGCCCTCATCCGGCCACTGACGGCTCTGGTGCTGGAAACGGCGATCCGCCGGCTCAGCCGATGGCAGGACGCGGGACGCGATCTGGGCATATCCGTGAACGTCTCGCCACGGAACCTGGCGGAGCCCGAGTTTCTGGGGCGGCTGCGCGGATGGCTCGACCGCTACGGCGTGGACCCGCGGCGCCTGGAGCTGGAGTTCACGGAGGGGGCGGTCTCTCCGGACAACGCGCGGACGCTGGAGACCCTGCGGCAGGTCCGCACCCTGGGCATGACCGTGGCCATCGACGACTTCGGCAGCGGCTACAGCAATATGGCCTACCTGACCCGCATTCCGGCGGACGTGGTCAAGATCGACAAGTCCTTCGTGCTCGACCTGGACAGGGGCGAGCAGGCGCGTTTCCTTGTCACCGAGATCACCAACCTCGCCCACGGGCTGGATTTCGACGTCGTCGCCGAGGGCATAGAGACCGCGAATGCGTACACCTTCCTGGACGGTATCGGCTGCGACCAGGGTCAGGGCTTCCACCTCGCCCGGCCGATGCCGGACGACCAGCTCGACGCGTGGCTGGTGCGCTGACCCCGTGCCATACACCACCCAATATCGCCCGTCCCCTCGTCCGCGTGTCGCCGCGCTCGCCATCCTGCTCGCCCTCGGCGTCATCGCCGGGGGTCGGGCCACCGCGGGTGCCGATGCCATCGACACGAACCGGCAGTGGGAGGCGCTGCCGGCCCCCGGGGACGACGGCGGCCGTACCACCCTGGCCGCCGCCGCGCAGGCCCTCCGGGACCTGCCGGTGACCCTGGCCGGGGTGCGCCTGGACGGCACCACGCTGAACGCGCTCGCCGCCACCCCGGCCGACGAGCCGCTGCTGCGCGCCGTGCGCGAACGGCTCGGCCGGCCGGTGGACCTCACCGACCTGCTCTACTTTCTCGACGACGTCGCCGCCGCGCGCGGGCGGCTGGACAGCGTGGACGTGCACTCCGGCCGGGCCCGGCGCGCGGGCATCCTGCTGCACCCCGACGGGGTCTTCGGCGACACGCCCCGGCGCTACGGGGGCCGGCGGCTGGAGATCCGCCCACCGCCCAACCCGCCGGATCTCGAGCCCGCCCCGGACGGCGCACCACCGGGGCCGCGCTGGACGGCACGCTATCCGAACCCCGCCGACGAGGCCGCCCGGCTGCAGGCCCTGGTGGACGCCGGCGCCGCGGGCTTCGCATCACGCCTGCGCTCGCTGATGGCGCAGTGCCGGGACCAGGGCGCGGAGGCGTATCTCTACTCGACGGTGCGCCGGCGCGAACGCGGCTACCTGATGTACGGCGCCTTCATCCTGGCACGGGCAAGGGGTCCCGAGGCGGTGGCACGGCGGGCCGCCGAGCTGGAGCGGCTCAATGCCGGGTGGGGGCTGGACATCCCGATCCGCTGGCAAACCGACGACGGCTGGCGGGCCACAAAGGAGGCGGCCCGGCGTATGGCCGAGGCCTACAACGTGGTCTATGCCACGCGCAGCGGGGCCCGTCATTCCAATCACTACGACGGCGACGCCGCGGACCTGGTCGTCGTCGACCTGCCCCGCCGGCTCACCCTCGCCGCCCCGGACGGTGCCCGGCGGACGTTCGACCTCTCAGCCCCGGAGGAATCCCGCGACCTCGATCTGACGCCCCGTCTGATCGACTGGGTGGAGCGCCACTTCGACCTGCGCAAGCTGCGCAGCGACTATCCGCACTGGACGGATCAGCGCGGCGGCTGATCCGGTGCCACGCCCCGCGCCCCGTCGAGAAAGATCCGCACCGCCTCGTCCACGCAGCGCTCGATCTCCGCCTCCGTGGCCGTGACCGGCTGGCCGAGCACCGCCTCCAGGTAGTGCGCGCCCTTGACGAAGTCCAGGAACTGCCGCGCGGCGGCATCCGGGTCGTCCAGGCGCAGGTGACCGCGCTCGCACTCGACGCGGAAATAGCGGGCGAGCGCCGCGCGCGCCCGGCCCGGGCCCGTCTCGTAGAAGATCTGCCTCAGGTTGGCGTTGCGATGGGACTCGATGATCATCGCGCGGTGGGTACGGAGGGTATCCGGGTCGAGGAGCAGGCGGTTGAGCCGCATGCCCAGCTCGAAGAGCGCGCGCTCCGGCGGCTGCTCGAAGATCGACTCGTCCTCCAGCGGCGCGTACACGCTGCCGGCCTTGCGCTCCATGATCGCCCGGAACAGCGCCTCCTTGCTGCCGAAAAGGCGGTAGAGCGTCTGCATGGACCCGCCGGCCCGCCGGCCGATCTCGCTCATGGTCGCCGCCTCGAAACCGCGCTCCAGGAACACCCCGGCAGCGGCATCGAGGATGCGCGCCGCGCGCTCACGGCCACGCCGGGTCGCGGGCGTGCACCCCGGCGTCTCGCTGTCAGCCATCGCTCACCTGTTCGGCCGTCACGGTCATGCCGCGAAAACTAACACTTGATAGAAACGTAATCTACGTTACGATTTCACGTCTTCACGTTCTCCATTGTCCAACGTTCCGTCGAGGTGCATGCCGTGAGGGGTATCAAACTGGTGGTGTTCGGCGTCGTGCTGGCCGCGGTGATCGCCGCCGGTGTGGTCTACGGCATAGAGTGGTACCGGGTCGGGCGCTTCATCGAGGAGACAGACAACGCCCAGGTCGCCGCCGACAGCGTCGCCATCCAGCCCGAGATCAACGCCCGCGTGGTCGATGTGCCGGTCGCCGAGAACCAGGTCGTCGACAAGGGCCAGCTCCTGGTCCGGCTCGAGGACAAGGACCTCACCACCCAGCGGGACCGGGCTGCCGCGCAGCTGCGACAGGCCCGCGCCAACCTCCAGGCCACGGAGCGCCAGATCACCCTCCAGCAGGCACGCATCGAGCAGGCGGCCGCGCGGGTCGACTCGGCGAAGGCGGAGACCGAGCGCAGCCGGCTCGACCTCCAGCGCGCCAAGAGCCTGGAGAAACGCTCCTACAGCTCGCGCCAGGAGCTCGACAACGCCCAGGCCGCCTACCGGGTCGCCCGTTCGGAGGGACAGGCCGCCAGGGCGACGCTGACCGCCGAGAAGCGTCAGTTGCCAGTGCTCAAGGCGCAGCGGGACCAGGCCAGTGCCGCGGTGGCGGACGCCGAGGCCGCCCTCGCCTACGCCCGCCATCAGCTCGACAAGACGCGGATCGTCGCACCGGCCGCGGGCGTGGTCGGCGACGTCACCGTCGAGGCCGGCTCCATGGCCCAGCCCGCGCGCACCCTGCTGCACGTGGTGCCGCTGCCGGAGGTCTACGTGGTGGCCAACTTCAAGGAGACAGCAGATCGCGCGCATGGAGATCGGCCAACCGGTTGATATCCACGTCGACGCCTACCCGGACCGGGTATTCAAGGGCCGCGTGGCGAGCCTCTCCCCGGCCACCGGCGCGCAGTTCAGCCTGCTGCCCCAGGACAACGCCACCGGCAACTTCAACAAGATCGTACAGAAGGTGCCGGTGCGCATCCGCGTGACCGAGCCGCCGGAACGCCTCGCACTGCTGCGCCCGGGGCTGTCGGTGGTCCCGGAGGTGGACACCCGCGAGACCGGCGAGGGCCGGGTCTATCGCAATCAGGATCGCAACCCCCTCGCCGACGCGGATCAGGGCGAGCGTAGCGGCCCGGACGACAACCGCGACGGCGGGCGGCCGTGACCCACGTCACCGACATGCCGCCCTGGTCCCAGCGACTGGGGTTCGTGGCCGCGGTGTTCGGGATGTTCATGGCGATCCTGGACATCCAGATCGTGGCGAGCTCGCTCAACGAGATCCAGGCCGGCGTGTCCGCCACCGAGGACCAGATCTCCTGGGTGCAGACGGCATACCTGATCGCGGAGGTCGTGATGATCCCCCTGTCGGGGATGCTCACGCGCATCCTCTCCACCCGGGTCGCGTTCGTCGTCTCCTGCGGGGGATTCACCCTGGCGAGCCTGGGCTGCGCGATGGCGAGCTCGGTGGGCACGCTCATCACCCTGCGGGCCGTGCAGGGCTTCCTCGGCGGGGCCATGATCCCCATCGCCTATGCCATCAGCTTCTCGATCTTTCCCCGTAGGGTGATGGGCAGCGTGCAGGCGGTGATGGGGCTGGTGGCGACCATGGCGCCGTCCATCGGCCCCACCATCGGCGGCTACATCACCCAGACGATGAGCTACCACTGGCTGTTCCTGGTGAACGTGCTGCCCGGCATCCTCGTCAGCCTCGCGATCTGGAACACCCTCGCCCTGGACCACGGCAACCGTTCCCTGCTCAGGCGCCTGGACGTCCCGGGGCTGGTGTTCATGGCGGTCTTCCTCGGGACCCTCGAATACATCCTCGAGGAAGGTCCCGGCGACGACTGGTTCGCCAGCGCGCTGATCCGGGACATGAGCGTGCTGTGCGCGGTGGCGGGCGTGGCGTTCTTCGTGCGGATGTTCCGCACTGATCACCCGATCGTCGACCTGCACGCCTTCCGCAACCGCAACTTCGCCATCGGCGCAGCGCTCGGGTTCTGCCTGGGGATCGCCCTGTACGGCCTGACCTACCTGATGCCGCTGTTCTTCGGCATCGTGCGCCAGTACAACGCCCTGCAGATCGGCGAGATCATGTTCGTCACCGGCGCGGCGATGTTCGTGTGCGCCCCGATCGCCGGACGCGCCTCCGATCACATCGACCCACGCATCCTCCTCGCCATCGGGCTGACGCTGGTGGGTACCGGCACCGTCATGAACGCCCACATGACCAGCGAGGCCGGTTACGAGCTATTCTTCTGGCCCCAGGTGATCCGCGGCGCCGGCATGGTACTGTGCATGATCCCCATCACCCGCATCGCCCTGGGCACCCTGCCGCCCCACGAGGTGGGCAACGCCAGCGGACTGTTCAACGTGCTGCGCAATCTGGGCGGGGCCTTCGGCCTGGCGATGATGGACACCATCCGCGACGTACGCTTCGACTTCCACTGGAGCCAGATCATCCCCGCGATCGACACCGGCCGCGCCGCCGTCGTGCACGAGCTCCAGGCCCAGACCCAGCAGCTCACCGGCGCCGTCGCGGATCCGCGGGCGGGCGCCATCGCCAATCTGGCACGACGCATCGGCGTCGAGGCACAGACCATGGCCTTCAACGACATCTTCCTGTGGCTGGGGATGATCTACCTCTGCGCCGTCCCCGTCATGCTGCTCATGAAGCGCCCCACCATGGCGACGGGCGAGGCCGGCCACTGACGCGGCGACCGTCCGTCGGCCCGGCACACGGCGACCGTGCCGTTCAGCCCGGGTTCAGGCACGCGGGGGCATAACGGTAGGTACCGAAACCCGGCATCCGGCTCTACCACCGGAAGGAGTACCGTCATGCGCGTGCGTACACTCACCCTCATCGCCGCGGCCGCCGCCCTGGGCATCGGCGCCGCCGTCGCCAGCCCCCGGGCGGACGCCCGCGAGTACGTCGAGAGCGGTGTCACCATCCACTTCGGCTACCGTGACCCGGCCCCCTACTACGGCGACTACCGGGGCTGGTTCAACCGGCACGACGGCTACCGCTACCGCGACCGCCACCACCACCGTGGCCGCCACTTCGCGCCACCGGCCTTTCGCCACCACGGTGGTCCGCCCGGACTGCGCCACAAATTCGGCTACCGGGAGGACCATGATCGCTACGGTCGTGGCTTCGGCGGCCGCAACGACTGGGACGATGGACACGACCGGCACCGGCGGCACAAGCGCATCGACTGACCCCCGCGCGACACACCGATAGCGTGTGCCGCGCCCTCACGGACCGGCCTTGCCGCACGGCAACGGCCGGACCACAAGATGAGACCGGCCTCAGGCTGGATCGGTTGTGTGCCTCATGACCGGGCAGTCGCCGGACGACGCGGGTTCGCCAGCATGGGGCTGCCCGTCACCGGGTCCTCGATCAGGGTGCACTCGATGCCGTAGAGCCGGCGTACCAGCGCCGGCGTCACCACCTCGGCCGGCGGCCCCTCCGCCACCACGTCACCGTCCAGCATCGCCACCATGTGATCCGCAAAACGGCAGGCGCTGACGAGGTCGTGCACGACCATGACCACCGTCTTGCCGCTCGCCGCCAGCGCCCGGATCAGCTCGAAGACCTCGAGCTGGTGGCCCAGATCCAGGGCGGAGGTGGGCTCGTCGAGGAGCAGCAGCGGCGTCTGCTGGGCGATCGCCATCGCGATCCAGGCACGCTGGCGCTGACCGCCGGAGAGCGCGTCCAGCGGTCGGTCGGCCAGGGCCTCGATGTCCGCCGCGGCAAGGGACTCCGCCAGGACCCGCTCGTCCTCCGCCGACCACTGCCGCATCAGGCCCTGATGCGGGTGACGGCCGAAACGGATCAGCTCCGCGACAGTCAGGCCCTCCGGCGCCACCGTGTGCTGGGGCAGCAGCGCAATCCGGCGGGCCACCTCCCGGGTCGGCAGGTCCCGGATATCCCGGCCGTCCAGCACCACACCGCCACCGCTCGGCGGGTGCAGCCGCGCCAGCCCGGCAAGCAGGGTGGACTTGCCGCAGCCGTTGGGGCCGACGATGGCCGTGACCCGACCGTCCGGCAGCGCGAGGCTGAGCTCGCGGACGATCGTGGTCCGGCCGTAGGCGAGGCCCAGACGGTCGGCCTGCAGGCGGCTGTCACCGTCGGTCACGGGTCGATTCACGGGGTCATCCTCGATGCACGCAGCAGGATCCAGAGCAGATAGGGGCCGCCGACCACGGCGGTGACGATCCCGACCGGGATCTCGATGGGCGCGAGCAGCAGCCGTCCGGCCAGGTCCGCGAGCACCATCACCAGCGCGCCGGCCAGCGCGGCACCGACCACCGGCACGCTCGCCGGCGCGGACAGGTGACGGGCGATCTCCGGGCCGACCAGCCCCACGAGCCCCACCGGCCCGGCGACCGCCACCGCCAGCGCGGTGAGCAGCACGGCCACGGCCAGGGAGAGCCAGCGGCAGGCTCGCACGCGCACGCCCAGCCCCTGGGCGGTGAAGTCGGAGAGACGCATCACCGTCAGCGTCCGCGCCAGTGCCAGGGCCGCCGGCAATCCGACCGCGACCCCCGCCCCGAGCACCCACACGGCATCCGCAGAACGGGCATTGAGGGTGCCGACGGTCCAGGGATAGGCCTGGTTGGCGGCGTCGATCGCCACGCGGGCGAGCATGAGCTGGGTTACCGCCCCGAATAGGGCACCTATGGCGATACCGGCGACGATGAAGCGGTACCCCCGCGTGCCGGTGCCACCCGCAAGGCCGAAGGCCAGCGCCGTGGCAGTGGCCGCGCCGACCAGGGCCATGGCCGGCGGCGCGACGGCGATGCCCACCCCCAGCACCGAGGCCACCGCGAACGCCGTCGCGCCGTTGTCGATGCCGATGATGCCGGGCGTGGCCAGGCGGTTGTGCGCCAGCGTCTGCATCAGGCAGCCCGCCACCGCGAAGGCGGTGCCGGTGAGGATACCCGCAAGCAGCCGCGGCCCGCGCAGCGCCTGTATCAGAAAGCGCGTGACCGCATCGCCGCCGCCGAACAGCGCGGTGACGGCGTCGTGCGGCGCCACCACCGTGCTGCCCAGCGACAGGGCCATCACCGCTGCCGCGGCGAGCAGGAGCGCGAGCAGCAGGTTCGCCCGCTGGGTGCGGCGCTGGACCAGCAGCGTGCGCCCGCCGGGCAGGCGCAGCACCGCAGTGTGCGCAGGGGAGCGGGAAACAGCGCCACCGGACATCGCCACGGTCACAGCGTCGGCAGCCGCCGGGCACGCACCACGGCGATCAGAACCGGCGCACCCAGCAGCGCGGTGAGCACCCCGATGGGCAGCTCCGAGGGCTGAACCACCAGACGCGAGACGACGTCCGCCGCCACCACGACCAGCGCCCCCAGGGGCACGCTCAGCCACAGCGTGCGGCGGATATCCGGACCGGCCAGCGCCCGGGCGGCGAAGGGTACGACCAGGCCGACGAAGGCGATTGGCCCGGCCACCGCGGTGGCGGCCCCCACCAGCAGCGCCACGGCGATCACCGCGAGCAGCCGCACCGTCCCCGGCCGGTGCCCCAGCCCGGCGGCAACCCGGTCACCGAGGGCCAGCGCCGCCAGCGGCCGGGCGATGGCGAGGGTGATGAGCGCGGCCGCCGCCAGCGACGGCAGGATGCCGGAGAGGTCGGACAGGCGCCGCCCGGCGACGCTGCCCACCACCCAGAACCGGATCTCGTCGGCGGTGCGCTGGTCGACGAGCAGCAGCATGGACGTGAGCGCGGCGAGCAGACTGGAGAGCGCCGCGCCGGCCAGCACGAGGCGCACCGGATCGTCCCCGACGCCGCGCAGCCGCCCGGCGCCGATGGCGCACAGGCAGCCACCGAGGGCACCGAGCTGGGCCACGGTGCTGCGCAACGTCGCCGCGCTCGCCCCCAGGGTGAGCGCGACGGCCACGGCGAAGGCACTGCCGGCGCTCACGCCCAGCAGGCCCGGCTCGGCCAGCGGGTTGCGCGTCACCGCCTGCAGCAGCGCCCCGGCGACGCCGAGGGCCGCCCCCACCACCAGGGCGATTACGGTGCGCGGGGCCCGGAGCTCGAAGACCACGAACCGCGCCTCCTCGCTGCCGTGACCGAGCAGCCCGGCCAGCGCCGGGCCGGCGTCGACGCTGCCGGCCCCGAGCAGCAGGCTGGCGAGACACGCCAGGGCGAGCACGGCGGCGCAGGCGGCGGTCAGCCCGGTCATGCGCATGCGCGTCCCCGCCTCCCCCACCCGGGGGGCTCCGTTCGAACCGGCGGCGGTCACTGCAGGACCGCCGCCTCGATGTCGTCCAGCACCACCTCTGCGGCGAGCGGCCCGGAGGCGCTGGTCCAGAGCTGGCCGTCCACCGGCACCACGCGCTCGCGCCGGACGACGTCGAGCCGCCGGAATGCCGGCGAGGTACGGGCCGCGTCCAGGGCCTCGCGGCCGTCGGCGTTGAGGGTGGCGAGGAAGAGCCAGTCGCCGTCGATGCGCGACAGCGCCTCCAGGCTGAGGGGGTCGCTGTGGGGGCGGTCCCCGCCGACCAGTCCGGCGGTCTCCACGTCGAAACCGGCAGCGCCGAGCAGCCCGGTGGCGAACAGCCGCGAAGACATCACCATGGGCCCCTGCGGCATCCAGCGGACGAGATAGGCGGTGCGGTCATCGGCGTTGTAACGCCCGGTCACCGCGGACGCGATCCGCGCAGCGCGGTTCTCCACGCGCGCAATCGCCTCGTCCATGGCCGGCGTCTGCCCGAGCGCACGGGCGTAGAGCCGCGCCTCGTCCTTCCAGGCATCGGCGCGGAAGCCCTGAACATCCGGGACCACCGTCGGTGCGATACCGGAGAGCAGTTCATACTGCGCCCGCGGCAGCCGCGGCGAGGCCAGGATCAGGTCGGGGCGCTGCGCGAGCACCGCCTCGACGTTCGTCTCCCGGGGCGTACCGACGATGGCCACATCCCCGGCGCGATCCTGGATATAGCCCGCGACTCCATCGCCTCCGCGGGTGGTGACCGCACCCACCGGCGCGACATCCACCGCCAGGGCGGCGTCCAGTGCGCCCTCGTAGAGGGTGACAACGCGCTGCGGCGTACCATCGATATCGACCTCTCCGTAGGCCGTCACCACCGTGCGCGCGTCCGCCACCGGGGTCGCCGCGAGGGCGACCATGAAAACCAGCGTCATCGCAAGGATACCGTGGATACGCTCGGCCGCTGCTGTCTGCTGCATGGGTCAGATCTCCCGTCGGCCAACGTCAGGCGTCGCGCCGCCAGTCGACCTGCAGCGACTCCTTCCAGGCAAAGCGCACCAGGTGGTCACCCACCACCTGCTCGAGACGCGCCAGGGACTCGCCGTCGCCAGCCCGGCCGGAGAGGAGCAGCACGCCCTCGCCCGCCGCCATCTCGATATCGCCGAAGGGGAAATGGACCTCGCCGCGCTCGTCGTCGAAGCGGGCCTCGACCTTGTGGCCGAAGTGTCGGCAGAGTTTCTTGAGATTCACGGCGGGCTTCTCGGTGGTGACGGTGGCGCGGGTGGTGACCATGATCACGCTCCCTGGTGGATGGCGGAGTGGACGTGCGGCGGGACCGGCGGAGCGGCGGAGCGGCGGACCCTTAAAGTCCACCCTTCGCCGCTCCCCACTGCACACGGAGCCGCCCGCAAAGGCCTCCCCGCGGGCGAAGGCAGGGCCGCACGGATACGTTAACAAATGATAATTATTCGCTATCGCATATTCAACGCCTGCACAGGTCCTGCCCACGACCGCGGCGGCCCGCCCGATCCACGGCACGGCACACGTGCTGCCGGGTGACACCAATGTCCCTGAGCAGGTGGTCATCCATGTCCATCACCCGGTTCAGGGCGAGACGGGTCCGCCACGCCCGGAGACGGCGCCGCACGGCATCGCGCAGCGCACCGGCGAGCCCCGCGGAGGACGACGGTGCGGACCCGCCCCGGCGGGCGCATTCGGTGGTGTTCGGCGTATCGTGGTGGACGGCCATTGCGCTTGCCTCCCCGGTGGTAGCGCCTGTCCGGCGCCTCCGTGACTGTTGGGGAGAGCATGTGCCGCGGACATTGTTAACTCAAACAAAAAGGAATAAATTCGCCTTTCAGTTTTTGTTAACGGAAATGCCATGAGCGCCCATCCGGAGTCCCGCCCCGCCGCCGGGGCACTGCCGCTGCTGGAGCACGACGTGCTGCGCACCTTCGTCGCCATCGCAGAGACGGGCAGCTTCACCCGGGCGGCACGGCAGGTCTTCCGCACGCCGGCGGCGGTGAGCATGCAGATCAAGCGCCTGGAGGAGACGCTGGGTCGGGCGGTGTTCGTCCGTGAGCCACGGCGCACGCGGCTCACGCCGGAGGGCGAGGCCCTGCTCGGCTATGCCCGGCGGCTGCTGGAGCTCAACGAGGAGGCGGTGTCGCGGTTCCTCTCCCCTGCCGTGGACGGCTCGGTGAGCCTGGGCACGCCGGACGACGCCGGCACCCGGATTCTGCCCGGCGTGCTATCGCGCTTCGCGCGCACCCACCCGGCGGTGCAGGTCACGGTGCGCGTGGGCCGCAGCGGGGATCTGCTGGAACGCCTGGACGCCGGCGAGCTGGACCTGATGCTGATGACCGCGGGCAACGAGGGCCAGGAGGATCGCCGCGGCGAGGTCGTCTACAGCGAGCACCTGGTCTGGGCGGGGCGCGAGGGCGGTGTCTGCGCGGGGCGAACGCCGTTGCCCCTGGCCCTGGCCGAACACGGCTGCGCCTGGCGGGCGATGGCGCTGGAGGCGCTGGACCGCAGCGGCCGCGACTACCGTATCGCCTACACCAGCGAACACTGCGCCGCCCAGGAGGCGGCGATGCTCGCCGATCTCGCCGTGGCCCCCTTCCCCCGGAGCCTGATCCGCCCGCCCCTGCGCGTGCTGGACGCGGACGCCGGGCTGCCGGCACTCGGGGCCTACCGGATCCAGCTCCTGCGCGCCCCGGGGCGCGGCAGCGCCGCGGACGCCCTCGCCGAGCACGTCGTCGACCGTTTCCACGCCATGAGTCGTTAGGAGGCCCGGGCGCTAGACGGTCGCCCCCCGATCCACCGCCTCGATCAGCGCGTCGGCGGAATCCACCACCCGGCCGAAGTTGAGTGCGAACGCCTTGAGCGTCGCCCGGTGCATCTCCGGGTCGTAGTCGGCGGTGGCCTCGTCGACGAGGGCACAGTGGTAACCGCGGTCGGCGGCATCGCGCACGGTGGTCTCCACGCAGGCACTGGTCACCACGCCGGCGACTACCAGGGTGTCGATGTCCATGCGGCGGAGGACGTCATCCAGGCCGCTGCCATTGAAACCGCCGTTGGTGGTCTTGCGCACCACGGTCTCGCCCTCGATCGGGGCCAGCTCGTCGCGGACCGCGAAATCCGGATTGCCGGACCACCAGATGTCGCGCGCACCGGTGACGCGCTCCAGATTGCGCGTCCACTCGCGAAAACGCGGCGGGCACTCGCGCAGGTCCTGGTAGCGCGAACCGAGCACCAGGTGCACCACCGCGATCCCCTCGCGGCGGAAGAACTCCAGCATCCGCCGGATGGCGGGCACGGTGACGCCTTCCAGGCGCTCGTTGTAGTAGTCCATCGCGCCCGGGGCGACCGCCTGGATCGCCCGGCCGAGGCCGCGGGCGGGTGAGGCGTCGTGATACTGCATGTCGATGATCATCAGCGCCATGCGCTCACGGCGTGAAAGGTCGACCGCGGGGACGAGGTCGAACAGCGGGGACAGGGCGTCGGTCATCGGTTCAGGGCCTCCCGCGCTCGCGCGCCAGCAGCCGGATTCCGGCCAGGATGAGGATGATGGATACGCCGACGGTCACCGTGGCGATGGCGTTGATCTCGGGGGTGATCCCGATCCGCAGCATCGACCAGATATGCATCGGCAGCGTATTGCGTGAGCCGGTGAGGAAGAACGTCACCGGCAGTTCGTCGAAGGAGAGCGTGAACACCAGCAGCGCGCTGCCGATGATCGCGGTGCGGATGGAGGGCAGCGTCACCAGGAAGAACGTCTGCCACATGCCGGCGCCCAGATCCATGCTCGCCTTCTCCAGGTTCGGGTTGACCCGTTCCAGCCGCGCGAGCACCTGGGTCACCACGATGGGCATCCACACCAGGCTCTGGCCGAGGATCACCGTGCCCAGCGACAGCCCGACATCCACCCGGTGGAGGATGATCAGCAGCGCCAGGCCGGTGATCAGCTGGGGGATGATCAGCGGCAGCAGTAGCGCGCGCTCCACGCCGGTGCGCATGCCGCCGCCGAGGCGGCGCAGGGTCAGCGCCAGCGGCACCCCCACCACGGTGGTGATGACCACGCAGGCGGTGGCGACGAACAGGCTGTTGCCCACCGCCGCGATCATCTCCGCGTCCTGCCAGAGCACGCGGTACCAGTGCAGCGACCACGACTCGATGGGCCACGCGAGGATCCGGCTCTCCTGGAAGGAGAAAGCCACCAGCACGATCAGCGGCAGGTAGAGGAAGGCGAATATCGCCGCGGCCGCCGCCGTAAACAGGCGCCGGGCCGCGTTGCCGGACGTCGATGCATTCATAGTCATGCGTTCCGCCCCAGGCCGCGGGCGACGAGCGAGGTCACGCCCAGCAGCGCGAAGACCACCAGCAGCACGATCACCGCGAGGGCGCTGCCGAACGGCCAGTTAAAGGCGGCGCCGAACTGCTCGATGATGACGTTGGCGATCATGATGTCGGAGCTGCCGCCGAGGAGCTTGGGCGTGATGAAGTCGCCGAAGGACAGGCAGAACACCACCGTCGCCCCCGCCGCCAGCGCGGGCACCGTCAGCGGGAAGACCACGTGCCTGAAGGTCGGCAGCGGCGGCGAGCCCAGATCACGGCTGGCCTCGATGTAGCTGCGCGGGATCTTCTCCAGCGCGGCGTACACCGGCAGCGCCACGAAAGGCAGGAAGATGTAGATCAACGCAAGGCAGATGGAGAACTTGTTGTAGAGCAGCAGCGGGGTCGGGTCCTGGATGATCCCCAGGTTCACCAGCAGCGTGTTCAGTATCCCCTCGCGGCCGAGGATGATGGTCCAGATGTAGGCGCGCAGCAGGAAGCTCGTCCACAGCGGCACCACCAGCAGGAAGAACAGCAGATTGCGCCAGCGCCGGGCGTACACGGCCAGGTAGTAGGCGAGCACATAGCCGAGCACCGAGGCGACCACCGTGACCGTGGTGGCCACCAGCACGGAGTTGCCGATGACGTGGGCGTACACGCCGCTGCCCGCGATCTTGGCGTAGTTGTCCACGGACAGTGCCGGACGGATCGTGTAGAGGTCCTTCTCCCAGAAGCTGAAGATCGCGACCATCGCGTACGGCAGCACGATGAACACCAGCGTGTAGAGCAGTGCGGCGCCCCCGGACGCGAGCTCCAGGCGGCGGCGTCCGAGACGCCGCAGCAGCGACATCGCAGGGGCACCGACGGCAGCACCACCGGCGGCCGTGGCCACGCCCTGGGCCCTACTCACCGCGCGCCTCCAGCGCAAAGGCATGCAGCTGCGTCTCGGGCAGCTGGAGCAGCACGGTGGTGCCGAGCCGTTCGCCGATGTCGCCGGGCAGGCGCTCGCCGCGCTCGTGGAGCTCGATGCGGGTGCCGTCCGGCCCGCGGAGGACGAGCTTGCGGTCGACCCCGAGGTAGACCATGTCCTCCAGCCGGGCGGAAACGACATTCTCCCGCGCGGCGAGCCCGGTAGCGAACTGGATGTGCTCCGGGCGGACGATCAGGCAGGCCGCCATACCGGGGCGCAGGTCCGTCGCCGCCCCCGCGGCGGCGGCGATGCGGGCGCCGTCCTGCAGATCCACCACCACCCGGCCGTCGGCGGCGTCCACCACCCGGCCCTCGAACCGGTTGGAGGCACCGACGAACTCCGCGACGAACAGCGAGCGCGGGTGCTCGAACACCTCGGAGGGGGCTCCGAGCTGGCGGATGCGGCCGCTCTCCATCACGGCGATGCGGTCGCTCATCACCAGCGCCTCCTCCTGGTCGTGGGTGACGTAGACGAAGGTGATGCCGGTGTCGCGCTGCATGCGCTTGAGCTCGAGCTGCAGCCCGCGGCGGAGCTTGGCGTCGAGCGCGGAGAGCGGCTCGTCGAGGAGCAGCACCTCGGGCTCCTTGATCAGCGCCCGGGCGAGCGCGACGCGCTGCATCTGGCCGCCGGACAGCGCGTCCGGATATTCGTCCATCCGTCCCGCAAGCCCCACGCGCTCGAGCATCTCCCCCGCCCGGCGCCGCCGTTCGGCACGGGCGACGCCGTCGAAGCGCAGGCCGTAGCCGACGTTCTCCGCGACGCTCATGTGCGGGAACAGCGCGTAGTCCTGGAAGACGGTGTTCACCCGCCGCCGGTGCGCGGGGACGTCGTTGAGGGACTGGCCGTTCATGTAGACGGCCCCCTCGCTCGGCGCCTCGAAGCCGCTGATGATCCGCAGCGTCGTAGTCTTGCCGCTGCCGCTCTCGCCGAGCAGCGTCAGGAACTCGCCGCGCCGGATGTCGAGATCGACATGGTCCAGCGCGACGAACCCACCGAAACGCTTGGCGACACCATCGAGGCGGATCACCTCACCCGTTTCAGTCAACATTGGCCGCCTTGATCTCGTTCCAGACCTCGAGGTACTTACCGCGCCGCGGGATCTCCCGCCAGAAGTTGATGTTGCGGCGGAAGCTCTCGTCCCTGGCCATGATCGACCTGGCGAACGCCTCCGCGGGCAGGTACTCCCCGGCCTTCGGGTTGGTGACGCCGAAGCCGCTCGATTCGTAGACCTGGGCCATGACCTTCGGCGAGATCAGGTAATTGATGAAGGCGTGGGCCAGATCGCGATGCTCGGTGCCGGAGACGACGAAGTTGGAGTCCAGGAACGCGGTGGTGCGCTCGGGAGTGCACTGAACGACGTTCACGCCCTGGTCCTTGAGCTGCTCGGTGACGTAGCTCCACGACAGCGTCGCCACCACCTCGCCGCTGGCGAACAGCTGGGTGATCTGCCCGCCCGTGGACCAGTAGGTCCGCACCAGCGGCTTCTGCTCGATCATCTTCTGTTTGACCTTCTCGAGCTGTTCGTCGGAGAGGGTCCAGATGTTGTCGTAGCCCATGTAGGCGGCGACGGTGCCGAGGGTGGCGACGTCGTCCCACATGGAGATCCGGCCGCTGTAGCTGTCGTCGAAGAGCACGTCGAAGCTGCAGCCGTCGACCTCGTCGGCGTTGACGGTCACCGGCAGCACGTCCCAGTCATTGGGCACGCCGTACTGGCGGCCGTCCTGGCGCAGGAAGCCGAGCTTCTGGAACCTCGGGTAGAGCTGTCCGAAATTCGGGATCCTGTCCAGATCCACCGGCTCGACGAAGCCGGCGTCGATGGCGGGCTGCGCCAGCGAGCTCACGATCACGACCACGTCGTACTGCGTGTCGCCGGCGGCGAGCTTGGCCATGTACTCGTCGTTGGAGCCGACGTAGGTGCGCTTGACCTCGACGTCGTGCGCCTCCTCGAAGGGCTTTACCCACTGGTCGTTCGCCAGCCCCTCCCAGGTCAGCACACGCAGGACGTCATCCGCGGCACTGGCGCGGAACGAGGCGCCGGCCACGAGGGCCAGGCCGGCGGCGCCGAGCACGAGGGCGCGGACCAGCGGGAAGGACGACGGACGTTTCTTGGACATGCTTTCCTCCGGACCCGGCGGGTCGTTTTCTGAGGTCGGCCTTGCGGGGGACCGATCGCGGCTCGGCACTCCCGCGGCTTCATCGCAGTCTATGGAGCCACGCAGCATCGCGGCAACAGAATGCTGCGTTGCAGCATGACGCTTTCTGTTATAGTCAGTGCGACAAAATGCGACAGAGTACCTACGGATGGCGAGCGACGACTTCCCGCGCAACCTCCGGCTCGTGTGCAGCTACTCCCGGTCCATTGCCGACACCTGCCGCCGGCTCGGCGTGAACCGCCAGCAGTTCCACCGCTACCTCTCGGGGGACAGCCGGCCCGGGCTGCAGCGCCTGCGCCTCATCAGCGACTACTTCGGCTTCGAGGAGTCGGAGATGCTGCTGGACCACGAAACCTTCCGGCGGCTCGTGGCCGTCAAGCGCCCGGTGGCCGGCGAATTCTCCGCCATCTCCGAGCGCATGCGCGACATCCTGCTGCTCAACCCGGACAGCCACGAACGGCTGCGCGAGTACACCGGCTACTATTACAACTACTTCTGCCCGGCGGAGCACCCGGGCCGGCTGATGCGGGGATTCATCCAGGTGACGGAGGACAGCGGCTTCGTGTTCAGCCGCAACATCGAGCGCTACCCCGACGACCCCAGGCAGACCACGCTCAAGTACAACGGCCTGTTCGTCCACTCGGGGCAGAACGTGCTGATGTTCGAGCGGGAGGCGAGCGTGGGGAAAATGGTGTGGCTCACCGTCCTCTACGCGCGGGACCGCGACCAGCCCTCGCTCATGCCGGGCCTGACCCTCGGCGTGACCGGCACGGCCGACCGCGGCATCGCCTGCTACCGCGTCATCCTCCAGTACCTCGGCCGCGACGTGCCCCTGCGCGAGACCCTGCGCGGCTGCGGCCTCTACGACCTGGACGACCCGCGGATCGACCCCGCCATCCGCGAGCGCGTACGCAACGAGATGCAGCCGGAGGAGCCGGCGTTCAGCTTCCGGCTGTAAAATCGGGAACGAACAGGGCCCGTCGCCCCGCGAGCGCGACGATCCGCGGCACCGCGGACACCGCCATTCAACCGCCGGGATCGGCGCCCGTCCCGGCGTTCGGGACGAAACCGGATCGACCGGACGAGCGCTCGATGAGTCCGCCCAGCGTTTCAAGCGCCTCGTACGAGCGCCCGTTCCACGCCACGGCGGCATTCAGACGCATGCAATTGCCGAAACGATCATCCGGTGCGAACAGCGCCCCCGGGGCAAAGCTGATCCCCCGTTTCAGGGCCTCGCCCAGCAACGAGGCCGTATCCACGGCCCCGGGCAGCTCGACCCATACGAGAAACCCGCCCTGGGGCGCGCTGATCAGGGTGCCCGCCGGGAAATGCCTCTCGATCCGTGCGATCAGCTCCGAGACGCACCCCCGGTACGAGCGCGCCGCCGATCGCAGCTGCCGGTCCACCTGCCCGGTCGCGAGGTACTGCGCGAGCGTGAGCTGGGCCTGGGTGTTGACCGAGATCGTGCGCAGGTACTGCTCGAAGGCAACCGACTGTCGCCGGGATGCGGGGGCCACCAGCCAGCCGACACGCAGACCGGCACAGATCGTCTTCGTGGCCGAGCCGCAGTAATACACGAGACCGGTGCGATCCCAAGCCTTCACCGGAGTGTGCCGGCGCCCTGCCTCGACCAGCTCGCCATACGTGTCGTCCTCTATCAGCGCAACGGCGTGGCGCTCCACCAGGTCCACAAGGGCCTGTTTGCGTTCATCGGACAGCGTCACGCCCAGCGGATTGGACGCCACCGGCGTGACGACACACGCCCGGACATCGCCTGTCTGCAGGGCCCGGTCGAGCGCCTCGAGCGATATCCCTTGACTGGGGTCGGCCGGGATCGGCAGGGCCCGAAGCTGCTGCTGTTCGAGCACCTCCAGCAGGCCGTAGTAGGTGGGCGCCTCGACGGCCACGACGTCCCCCGGCCGGCACAGGGTCTTCAAGGCGATCGCCATGGCCTCCTGACAACCGTTGGTGATCAGGATGCCGTCCGGATCGAGTCGACACCCCGACATGGCCAGACGCCGTGCCACCGCCGTCCTCAGTTCGACCGCACCGGGCGGAAAGGCCTGACTCATGCACCGCCGGCGTGCACTGCCCCAGACCGTCCGGCTCGCCGCCGCGACTGCCGTTCCGGGCATGTAGTCCGGATGCGGCGTGGCCGCACCGAAATTCACTACCCGGGGATCGGTGGCTGCCGCGAGCAGTTGCAGGATGCGGTCACTGCCGGCAACCGCCACCGGCGATGAACGTCCGCCCGGTATCGTGGGCAGCGCCGAGTGCCGGCGGCCAACGACGAAAAAGCCCGAGCGCGGCGCCGCTTCGATAACCCCGCGACGCTCGAGCTCGTGATAGGCCCGAACGCAGGTGGACACGCTCACACCACGGTGCCGACTGACATCGCGCACCGATGGCAGCCGCGTGCCCGGCGGGTAGACCCCGGCACCGATCGCCCACGCGACGTCGTCCGCCAGCCGCTCGTATAGCCGCATGCCCTGTCTGTATCGCCTCTGCGTCGTAAATCTGTCGCTGTATCGCTCCGCGTCACGATACGAGGATCGATGTCACTGGTCCATTCGCCCTGGAGATCGGTATGGGCATCGAACCGCCGGCCACATCCACCGACACCGCGGGATCGACCCGCGCCCCGACGGCCGTCCACGGCAGAGCGCCCGTCCCGACGACACTGCGAACCGGCACACGCGGCAGCAGACGGTGGCGCGCGCTCAGCTACGGCCTGCTGGCCACGGCCTTTTACATCGGCTTTTTCAACCGATTCGCCCCGGCCACGTTCTCCCTGCCCATCGGCCGGAGCTTCGAACTCGGTGCCGCCGGGATCGGGGCGCTCGCAGCCACGCATTTCTGGGTCTACACGCTGATGCAGATCCCCGCGGGCATGCTCGTGGATCGACTCGGCGTCCGGTGGCCGGCCACCGCCGGCACCCTGTTGACCGGCGCCGGGGCGCTCACGCTCGGGCTCGCACCGAGCTACCCGGTCGCACTCGCGGGCCCGCTGCTGGTCGGCATCGGCATGTCGATCGTCTTCGTGGCCGTGATGAAGAACAACGCACTGTGGTTCGCCGGTCGGCGGTTCGGTCTGGTGACCGGCGTTACGCTCCTTGCCGCCGCACTCGGATCGATCTCGGCGGAGGCACCGGCATACGCCCTGCTCCGGGTGCTCGACTGGCGTTCGATCTTCGTCAGTCTCGGCGCGGCCACGATCGGGGTCGGTGCGCTCATCGCCCTGCTCTGGCGTCACCCCGCGGAAACCGGGCATGACTGCCCCCCGCCGGGCGCCGCAGCGCCCGGCGGCACCGCACTGGCCCGCAGGCGGGCCTGGCTGGGTGCCGCACGTCAGCCACAGCTCTGGCTGGTGCTGCTGGCGATCTCCGGCACGAACGGTACGTTCTATGCGTTTGCCGGGCTCTGGGGCACTCATCTGCTGGGCAACGGTTTCGGCCTGTCGGGCAACACCGCGTCGTGGATCATCACCTGCGCACTGGTGCCCTACGGACTCGGTTCACTGCTCGTCGGCCATGTCTCGGACTGGCTGCGAACGCGCAAGGCGTTCATCTGCCTGGCCTCACTGGTCGGTGCGCTGGCCTGGGCCTGGCTGCTGTTCGGGCCATGGAGTGGCGCCGCCACCGGCCTGGCCTGCTTTCTGGTACTGGGGTTATCGAGCGCGCAGGTCGTGGTTTCCTTCGCCACCGTGAAGGAGAGCGTGTCCGAAGACGTCATCGGCGTCGCGCTCGCCCTGGTAAACATGGGCGTATTCCTGACGACGGCGGTCGTGCAGACGGGCTATGGCTGGTTCGTCTCGTGGGTCTCCACCGCCCCGGCATCGCCGGCGACATACCGCACCGCACTCTGGCTACCCGCCATGCTGAGCGTCGCCGGGCTGGCGGCGGCGCTGCTGGTTCGCGAGACCTATCCACCGGCCGAGCCCCGGCAGAGGCGCCGGCCTTGACGGCGGCCAGAGTATCGTCGGACTGAGCTCGTTGAGCATTTACCCGACAGTCTGCCCCGTTGAGTGACGGCGCTGCGCCGTCACCAGAGCAACGCGGCCAATCACGGAAAAATCATCCCGCTCCCTTATTTGTCAGGTCCCGGATGATTGCGCACCTGCCGAATGAATAGTTGCGGGTGGCTTTGTTGCCATTCCTTCAGCGCCTGTATCGGCGTTCGCTGGTGCAGCGCTTTCTGCGGTATGTGGTGATTGTACAGGTGGCAGTAGCGC
>NZ_JBHFPQ010000014.1:0-18615 GCF_041949875.1 Arhodomonas sp. KWT2 | reverse complement strand
CGGGGCTATACCGGATCACGCTGAACCCACGCACCGCGACGCCGTGGCCCGGCTCCCGTAGGTTGGCTGCTCCCGGCAGCCAACAGGCCCTCCCGGTATCGGCTGCCGCCGGCGGCCAACGCAACCGCTCCACGGCGGTTGTCGGGGTGTGGCGTGCCCGGGCCGGGGGCCGTTGACGACTCACACGGGGACAGGCCTGCGGTCGGTGGGCTGCTCGAAGCCAGCCGACATCCGCCGTGGAGCGGTTGCGTTGGCCGCCGGCGGCAGCCGATACCGGTAGGGCCTGTTGGCTGCCGGGAGCAGCCAACCTACGGGAGCCGGGCCACGGCGTCGCGGTGCGTGGGTTCAGCGTGATCCGGTATAGCCCCGTCCAGGCGGACCGTAGGTCGGTATTAGGTGTAGGTCGGCTGCTCGAAGGCAGCCGACAATGGCCCTGGAGAAGCGGCGTTGCAGGGAGCCGCCCGCGCGCGGGTGGGGCCGGCCGTGTGGAGTCGGGCGCCGCTGGTGTGCAATATCCCCGGCTGACTGACGCCCTGCACACGGCCGACGTTTCCCGGCACCCCTGACACACCGGGCGGACGCGCGGGTCCGTGATCCGGCCGCTCCGCCGCTTTCTACGTTGTGCTGGACCAAAAAAATGCCGGCGCGATCCCTGCGCCGGCTTGTTAGGTTCACTGTGCTGGAGGTGAAACGCGCACGCGACCCCCTCCGTGGGGTCGACCGGCTCCTGCCGGCGTGCGCCACTTCCCTGTGGTTTTTGTTATGGCCGCGGCTTCCTGCTGCGGCCCGCCCGCCCTCAATGGCAGGCACGGGGACAGGATGCCACCATCGCCGGGGGGTGACTGTCAGCCGCCGGTGACAGACCATGTAGGAATTGGCCTACACGGCCGCTACCCCATCCGGAGGAAGACATGATCGCGCTGCTTCAGCGCGTCAGCCGCGCGGCGGTGGACGTCGACGGCAGGACCGTCGCCGCGATCGGCGGAGGGCTGCTCGTGCTCGTCGGCGTTCAGCGCGAGGACGGGCCGGCGGACGCCGCCCGGCTCGCCGGGCGGCTGCTCGCCTACCGCGTGTTCGAGGACGCCGATGGCCGGATGAACCGTTCCCTGACGGATACCGGCGGCGGGCTGCTGCTGGTGCCGCAGTTCACCCTCGCGGCCGACACCCGCAAGGGCAACCGCCCGGGGTTCTCCACCGCGGCGTCGCCGGATGCCGGCCGGCGGCTGTTCGATGCCCTCGTCGGCCACTGCCGGGAGCGGCATGCGGACGTGGCGACCGGCGTGTTCGGTGCGGACATGGCCGTGAGCCTGGTCAACGACGGTCCGGTGACCTTCCGTCTGGCGACCCGGGAGCCCCGCTGAGCCGGGTCTCAGCGGTCACCACAATGCACTGGGAGGCGTGGTATGCTCCGCGCGTCACCCAGCCCAGTTGATGCGAGACCATGGCCGAGCGAACCGCGAGCGTAGAGCGCAACACCCTGGAAACCCGGATCCGTGCCACCGTCAATCTCGACGGCACGGGGGCATCCAACATCGACATCGGTGTGCCGTTCCTCGAGCACATGCTCGACCAGGTGGCGCGCCACGGGCTGATCGACATCGATATCCAGGCCGAGGGCGATCACCACATCGACGATCACCACACCGTCGAGGACGTCGGCATTACCCTGGGCCAGGCGCTCGCGAAGGCACTCGGCGACAAGAAGGGCATCCGCCGCTTCGGCCACGCCTACTGCCCGCTGGACGAGGCGCTCTCGCGGGTGGTGGTGGACTTCTCCGGCCGCCCGGGGCTGGAGTTCCACGTTGAGTTCCCGCGCGCGCGGATCGGCAGCTTCGACGTCGACCTGTTCAGCGAGTTCTTCCAGGGCCTGGTCAATCACGCCTGGATCACCCTGCACGTGGACAACCTGCGCGGGCGCAACGCGCACCACGTGGCGGAGACGGTGTTCAAGGCCACCGGCCGCGCCCTGCGCATGGCCGTGGAGCTCGACGAGCGCCAGGCGGGGGTGACGCCCTCCACCAAGGGCGCACTGTAAGGGGGCGTCCATGGCAAGCACCGTCGTTGTCGACTACGGCATGGGCAACCTGCGCTCCATGGCCAAGGCGCTGGAGCACGCCGGCGCCGGGGACGTGCGGGTGACCGATGACGCCGAGATCATCGCCGCCGCGGATCGGGTCGTCTTTCCCGGCCAGGGCGCGGCGCGGGACTGCATGAGTGCGCTGCACGCCCACGAGCTCATCGACGTGCTCGGCGAGAGCATGGTCCGCAAGCCCTTCCTCGGTGCGTGCATGGGCATGCAGGTCCTGCTCGCCTGGAGCGAGGAGAACGGCGGCATCGACCTGCTCGGGCGCTTTCCCGGGCGGATCCGCCACTTCCGCCACCACTTCACGGCGGCGGACACCGGACTGAAGGTCCCGCACATGGGATGGAACCGCGTGCGCCAGACGACGTCCCACCCATTGTGGGCGGGCATTGACGACGGCGAGTGGTTCTACTTCGTGCATAGCTACTATGCCGAGCCGGACGAGGATGCCCTGGTGCTGGGGCGCACCGACTACGGCGGGCCATTTGCGAGCGTGCTCGGGCGCGGCAATATCTTCGCGACCCAGTTCCATCCGGAGAAGAGCCATGACGCCGGTGTGCGTCTGCTTGCGAACTTCGTCCGCTGGGACGGCGCCGCCTGAGGCGCCGACCGACGAGCGCGCGGCCCGCTGCGGTCGCGATCGAGAACAGGTGAAATGGATTCGGACATGCTGCTGATTCCCGCGATTGACCTCAAAGAGGGCAAGTGCGTGCGTCTGCGCCAGGGGCGCATGGACGACGAGACGATCTTCTCCGACGATCCGGTTGCCATTGCCGGGCGCTGGATCGAGGCCGGTGCGCGGCGCATCCATATCGTCGATCTCAACGGCGCGGTGGCCGGCTTCCCGGTCAACGCGGACATCATCGGGCGCATCGCCGAGGAGTATCCGGACGTGGAGATCCAGGTCGGCGGCGGTATCCGCAGCTTCGATGTCATCCAGACGTATCTGGACGTGGGCGTCGACTACGTGATCATCGGCACCCAGGCGGTGCGCCGCCCGGCATTCGTCGACGACGCCTGCGACGAGTTCCCCGGCCACATCATCGTCGGCCTGGACGCCAAGGACGGGATGGTCGCCACCGACGGCTGGGAGCAGGTCAGCCAGGCCAGCGCCGAGGACATGGCGCGGCGTTTCGAGGCCGCCGGCGTGGAGGCGCTGGTGTTCACCGACATCGGCCGCGACGGCATGATGCGCGGCGTCAACGTCGAGGCGACGGCGCGGCTGGCCCGGGCGGTGGAGATCCCGGTCATCGCCTCCGGTGGCGTCTCCTCCATGGACGACGTGCGCGCGCTGTGCGCCGCGGCGGACAGCGGCATCAGCGGGGCCATCGTCGGCCGCGCCCTCTACGAGGGCGGTCTCGACCTCGCCGAGGCCCAGCGCACCGCCAACGAGCTCACGGGGGCCGCGTAATGGCGCTCGCCAAGCGCATCATCCCCTGCCTGGACGTGGACGCCGGGCGTGTGGTCAAGGGCGTGCGCTTCGTCGACATCCGCGACGCCGGCGACCCCGTGGCCGTGGCCCGGGAATACGACCGCGCCGGCGCGGACGAGATCACCTTCCTCGACATCACCGCCAGCCACCAGGGCCGCGAGACCATTGTCGAGGTGGTCGAGGCGGTGGCGAGCGAGGTCTTCATTCCGCTGACGGTGGGCGGCGGGGTGCGCGAGATCGCCGACGTGCGCCGGCTGCTCAACGCCGGTGCGGACAAGGTCGCGATCAATACCGCCGCCGTGCACCACCCCGAGTTCGTGGCGGAGGCCGCCGAGCGCTTCGGCTCGCAGTGCATCGTCGTCGCCGTGGACGCCAAGCGTGTGGCCGACGTCGACGGCGAGCCGCGCTGGGCCGTATTCACTCACGGCGGACGCCGTGAGACGGGTCTGGATGCGGTGGACTGGGCGCGGCACATGGCCGGGCTCGGCGCCGGCGAGATCCTGCTCACCAGCATGGACCGTGACGGCACCCGCGAGGGCTTCGACTGCGCGCTCACCCGCGCCGTCTCCGAGGCCACCGGCGTGCCGGTCATCGCCTCCGGCGGCGTGGGCTCGCTCCAGCATCTCGTCGACGGGGTGCTCGAGGGCCGGGCGGACGCCGTGCTGGCGGCGAGCATTTTCCACTTCGGCGAGTACTCCATCGCCGAGGCCAAGGCCTACATGGCCGAGCACGGCATCGAGGTGCGCCGATGAGCTGGCTCGACGAGGTTTGCTGGAACGACGACGGCCTGGTGGCGGCGATCGCCCAGGACGCCGGCGACGGCGAGGTCCTGATGATGGCCTGGATGAACCGCGAGGCCCTGGAGCGGACCGCCGAGCTGGGCGAGGCGGTGTACTACTCGCGCTCCCGCGGGCGGCTGTGGCACAAGGGCGAGAGCTCGGGCCACACCCAGCGGGTGCACGAGCTGCGCATCGACTGCGACGGCGATGTCGTGCTGCTGCGGGTGACCCAGGCCGGCGGGATCGCCTGCCACACCGGGCGGCGCAGCTGCTTTTACCGGCGCCTGGCGGACGGGGACTGGGCCGAGACGGCCCCGGTCCTGCGCGACCCGGCGTCGATCTACGGGGGGAACGGCAATGGATGAGCGTATCCTCGAGCGCCTCGCCGAGGTGCTGGAGACGCGCAAGGGCGAGGACCCGGGGCGCTCCTACGTGGCGGGGCTGTATGCCCGGGGCGAGGACCAGATCCTCAAGAAGGTCGGCGAAGAGGCCACCGAGACCGTGATCGCCGCGAAGTCCGGCGACACGGACCATCTGGTTTATGAGACCGCGGATCTGTGGTTCCATACATTGGTCATGTTGGCGCATTATGATCGGGGTCCCGCCGACGTGCTCGAAGAGCTCGGACGCCGCTTCGGCCTGTCCGGCCTGGACGAAAAGGCCGCGCGCGACGGCGACTAGATCACAACGCCACCGCCTGCCGGCGGCGGCTGCAGCTGTCAGGAGAGGTTAAATGGGTTTCGGTGGTATCAGCGTCTGGTCGCTTCTGCTCATTCTGGTCATCGTGCTGCTGCTGTTCGGCACCAAGAAGCTGCGCAACATCGGTTCGGATCTTGGTGGTGCGGTGCGCGGCTTCAAGCACGCCATGGATGACGGCGAGAAGGAGAAATCCTCCGATGCCTCCGGCGAGCGGCTCGAGGCCTCCGAGGAGAAGCCCGGCGAGTCCACTTCGGAGACCGAAGAGACCGGCCGCGACCGGCACCACACCAGCTGATCCCGGCATCCTACACCGATGTTTGATGTCGGCTTCTGGGAACTGCTGATCATCGGGGTGATCGCGCTCATCGTGGTCGGCCCCGAGCGGCTGCCGGGGCTTGCCCGGACGGTCGGGCTGTGGGTCGGACGGGCCCGCGCCACCTTCTACTCCCTGCGCGACGAAATCGAACGCGAGTCCGACCTCCAGGGGCTGCGTGACACCGAGCGCGCCCTGCGCGAGCGCGGTCAGGAGTTCCGCGAGAGCGTGGAGCGCACCGCGAGCGAGGTGCGCGATACCGCCGAGCGCACGCGCTCGGAAGTGGAGGAGGCCGCCTCCGCGTCCGCCGAGAGCACCACCGGCGGCGGTGACAGTGACAGCGACGCCGGCGAGCAGAATGCCGGCACAGAGACACGGGACCGTAACGGACAATGAGCGTGGAGCCCCACGACCAGTCGGTGGACGACGACGACCGCCCGCTGCTCAGTCACCTGCTCGAGCTGCGCAGCCGGCTGATGCGCTCGCTGCTCGTCACCCTCGCCGTCTTCCTGGTGCTCTACCCGTTCCGGGAGCCGCTCTACCACTGGCTCGCCGGGCCGCTGCAGGCCGTGCTGCCGGAGGGCGCCCAGATGATCGCCACCCAGGTGGCGACGCCCTTCCTGATCCCGCTCAAGCTCGCGCTGGTCTGCGCGTTCTTCGTGTGCATCCCCTACATCCTCTACCAGGTGTGGGCGTTCGTCGCCCCCGGGCTGTACCGCCACGAGCGCCGGCTGATCTGGCCGCTGGTGGCCTCCAGCGTGGCGCTGTTCTACCTGGGCATGGCGTTCGCCTATTTCGTGGTCTTCCCGCTGGTGTTCCGGTTCTTCGCCGGCGTCACCCCCGAGGGGGTGTCGATGATGACCGACATCGGCGAGTATCTCTCCTTCGTGCTCACGCTGTTCTTCGCCTTCGGTGCCTCGTTCGAGGTGCCGATCGCCACCATTCTGCTGATCCGAAGCGGCGTGATCTCCCGTCGCGAGCTGGGCGCGAAGCGGCCCTACGTGATCGTGGTCGCGTTCACCGTGGGGATGCTGCTCACCCCGCCCGACGTCATCTCCCAGGTGCTGCTCGCGGTGCCGATCTGGCTGCTCTTCGAGCTCGGGCTGATCTTCTCGCGTTTTCTCCCCGGCTCGGCCGATGAGGACGAGTGAGACGCTTACCTTTTGGTAAGAAAACTCACTGGTTTGAGCTCTGCCGGTTTCGCAAGGGGCTGTTTCGGGGTGTAAACCCTTGCCACTGTTGCGCTTGTGACCGGCGGCGCGTATGGTATTAAGCCCGTTTCGCGAAGGCCTTTGGTGTCAGAGATTGAATGAGTGCCGCACGCGAAACCTTCATTTGCGGCAAGGACAGTCGGGCACAGCGTGAGATGAACGCTTCCGGAGCCAGTGCATCCGGCCCTGCAGCACAACGCCCCGGCGGACCCCGGGGCAGGTCCCCGGGGCCGTGCCGCGAGCACCGCGCGGGAGCCCGTCCCGACGGGCGCGCCGGCCGTGTTCCATGCCTGCCGTCCCGCCATCCCGAAGCCGCTCCCCGGCATCCGGTCTCAGCCCATCCCGTGCTCCATCCAACCCCCCTGTCTCCGGCCGCCGGTCGCTGGCGGAGGTGGTGTGGTGGGCTACCTTTTGCCGTAAGTCCGTCCCTGCACACGCGCGTCAATCACCGGGTGATCTTTCCATGAATGGTGCTTTTGAACGGTTACTGCGTAACTCCTATCTCAGCGGCAGCAATGCCAGCTACATGGAGGCCCTCTACGAGGCCTACCTGAACGATCCCGACTCCGTGAACACCGAGTGGAAGCGCTACTTCCAGGGCCTCGAGGCCGGTGACGGCGCCGCCGTGCGGGACGTCCCCCACGGTCCGATCCGCGAGGAGTTCGCCGAGATCGGCCGCCGCCGCGGCCACAACGGCGCGGCCACCGGCGAGATCGCCCCGGAGGTCGCCCAGAAGCAGGCGGCGGTGCTGCGGCTGATCAACGCCTACCGCTTCCGCGGCCACCAGCGCGCCGACATCGATCCGCTCAATCTCCGCGCCAAGCCCGAGGTGCCGGATCTCGATCCGGCGTACCACGGCCTGACCGGGGAGGACATGGACCGGCGGTTCAATACCGGTTCGCTGTTCACCTCGGAGCAGCTCACGCTGCGCGAGATCATCGCCCTGTGTGAGGACGTGTACGCGGGCAAGATCGGCTCGGAGTACATGCACATCACCGACACCGCGCAGAAGCGCTGGATCCAGGAGCGCCTGGAGCGCCCGCGCGCGCGGCCCGAACTCGACACCGAGCGCCGGCGCCGGCTGCTGGAGAGCATCACTGCCGCGGAGGGCATCGAGAAGTACCTCAACAGCAAGTACGTCGGCCAGAAGCGCTTCTCCCTGGAGGGCGGCGAGGTCATCATCCCGCTGCTCGACGAGGTGGTGCAGCGCGGGGGCAGCCAGGGCGTGCGCGAGATGGTGCTCGGCATGGCCCACCGCGGCCGGCTGAACGTGCTGGTTAACCTGCTCGGCAAGTCGCCGGCGGAGCTGTTCGCCGAGTTCGAGGGCGACTACGAGCTGGACAACGCCACCGCCGGCGACGTGAAGTACCACATGGGCTATTCGTCGGACATCCAGACGTCCGGCGGGGCGCTCCATCTGGCGCTGGCGTTCAACCCCTCGCACCTGGAGATCGTCAACCCGGTGGTCGTCGGCTCGACCCGGGCGCGCATGCAGCGTCGACACGACGCCACCGGCGACGAGGTCCTGCCGGTGCTCATCCACGGTGACGCCGCCTTCGCCGGCCAGGGCGTGATCATGGAGACCTTCCAGCTCTCCCAGGCCCGCGGTTTCTATACCGGCGGCACCATGCACGTGATCATCAACAACCAGATCGGCTTCACCACCTCGAATCCGCTCGACTCGCGCTCGACGTTCTACTGCACCGAGGTCGCGAAGATGGTTCAGGCGCCGATCTTCCACGTCAACGGCGATGACCCGGAGGCGGTGCTGTTCGTCACCCAGCTGGCGATGGACTACCGCAAGCGTTTCCGCCGCGATGTGGTCATCGACGTCATCTGCTATCGCCGGCACGGGCACAACGAGGCGGACGAGCCCTCGGCGACCCAGCCGATGATGTACCAGAAGATCAAGAAGCACACGCCGCTGCGCAAGCTCTACGCCGAGCGCCTGGTCGGGGACGACGTCATCGCCGGCGACGACGCCAAGCGCATGGAGCGCAGCTACCGTGACCGCCTCGACGAGGGTGAGGTCGTCGCACCCAACATGGTCGAGGACGTCCAGAATGAGTTCCTGGTCGACTGGTCGCCCTTCTTCTCCGGCGGCGAGGACCAGGAGGTCGAGACGGCCGTCTCGCTGGAGCGCATCCGCGGCCTGCAGGAGCACCTCCAGCGCCTGCCCGAGGGCTTCGAACTCAACCCCCGGGTGGCGAGTATGATGGAGAGCCGGCGCAAGATGGCCGCCGGCGCGCTGGCCATGGACTGGGGCTTTGCCGAGACCATGGCCTACGCGAGCCTCCTCGAGGAGGGCTGGCAGGTGCGCCTCACCGGCCAGGATTCCGGCCGCGGCACCTTCTTCCATCGCAATGCCGTGCTCCACAACGCGAAGGACGGCACCACCCACGTGCCGCTCAAGGACGTCGGCGAGGATCCGGCGAGCTTCACGGTCATCGACTCGCTGCTCTCCGAGGAAGCGGTGCTCGGTTTCGAGTACGGCTACTCCACCTCGGATCCGCAGACGCTGACGATCTGGGAGGCGCAGTTCGGTGACTTCGTCAACGGCGCGCAGGTGGTCATCGACCAGTTCATCAGCTCCGGGCAGGCCAAGTGGGGCCGGCTCTGCGGGCTGACCATGTTCCTGCCCCACGGCTACGAAGGCCAGGGGCCGGAGCACTCCTCGGCGCGACTGGAGCGCTTCCTGCAGCTGTGCGCGGAGCAGAACATCCAGGTCTGCGTGCCCTCCACCCCGGCGCAGTTCTTCCACATGCTGCGCCGGCAGATGCTGCAGACCACGCGCAAGCCCCTGATCGTGATGACGCCGAAGTCGCTGCTCCGCCACAAGCTCTCCACCTCGGTGCTGGACGAGCTCTCCCGCGGGCGCTTCCACCGCGTCATCGACGAGATCGACGAGATGAAGGTCAAGTCGATCAACCGCGTGGTGGTGTGCAGCGGCAAGGTCTACTACGACCTGCTCCAGGAGCGGCGCAAGCGCGAGCAGGACGACGTCGCCATCGTGCGCGTCGAGCAGCTCTACCCCTTCCCGGAGAAGGAGCTCTCCGCGCTGCTCAAGCGCCGCTACAAGGGGGCCAAGGAGGTGGTCTGGTGCCAGGAGGAGCCCCAGAACCAGGGCGCGTGGTACCAGATCCAGCATCACGTGCGGAACTGCATGACCCGCGAGCAGTCGCTCAGCTATGCCGGCCGGGATCCGTCCGCCTCGCCGGCTGTGGGCTATGCCAAGCTCCACCACGAGCAGCAGCGCCGCCTCGTCGAGGCCGCGCTCGGCTGAACACGAACCGGTAAGCGCATCGCGCCGATAATCCAGGCCCGGGGATGGGGCCACCGAGGACAACAAGCGAGGAATCGATGAGTATCGAAGTCAAGGTACCCGCACTGCCCGAATCCGTGACCGAGGCCACCGTGGTCACCTGGCACAAGCAGCCCGGTGACGCGGTGGAACGCGACGAGAACCTGGTCGATATCGAGACCGACAAGGTCGTGCTCGAGGTGCCGGCCCCGGAGGACGGGGTGCTCGGCGAGATCCTCAAGAACGAGGGCGACACGGTCACCGCCGACGAGGTCATCGCCACCCTCGGCGAGGGCGGCGGTGCGGGTGCCGCGGCGAAGCAGGAGTCTGCCGGGGAGGCGCCGGCCGAGTCCGCGGGTAAGCAGGAGGCCGAGCCGGCCGCCGAGCCCGAGCCGGAGCCCGCCGAGTCCTCCGCCGGCAAGGCCCCGGCCGCCGAGGCGGACGATGACCTCTCCCCCGCGGTGCGGCGCATGGTCGCCGAGCACGACCTCGACCCGTCCCGTATCGAGGGCACCGGTCGCGACGGGCGGATCACCAAGGAGGACGTGCAGCGCTACCTCGACAGCGGCGACTCCGGCGGCGACAGCGGTGCCGCCGAGCGCAAGCCCCGCGAGCCGGAGCCGGCGGGTCGGCGCAGCGCCCCGGCCGAGTCCAAGTCGCCGGAGGCCCCGGCGGTCTCCGAGGCCGCCGCCGGCGGCGACCGCCCGGAGCGCCGCGTGCCCATGACCCGCCTGCGCCAGCGTATCGCCGAGCGCCTGGTGGAGGCGCAGCAGACCGCCGCCATGCTGACCACGTTCAACGAGGTCAACATGAAGCCGGTCATGGATCTGCGCGCCCGCTACAAGGACCAGTTCGAGAAGACCCACGGCATCAAGCTGGGCTTCATGTCGTTCTTCGTGAAGGCCGCGGTCGAAGCCCTCAAGCGCTTCCCCGCCGTGAACGCCTCCATCGACGGCTCGGACATCATCTACCACGGCTACTACGACATCGGCATCGCCGTGTCCACGGAGCGCGGCCTGATGGTGCCGGTGCTGCGTAACGCCGATCAGCTCTCGTTCGCGGAGATCGAGTCCGCGATCACCGACTTCGGCCAGCGCGCCAAGGCCGGCAAGATCAGTATCGACGAGCTCACCGGCGGCACCTTCACGCTCACCAACGGCGGCATCTTCGGCTCGCTGCTGTCCACGCCGATCCTCAACCCGCCCCAGAGCGGCATCCTCGGGATGCACAAGATCCAGGAGCGGGCCATGGTGGAGAACGGCGAGATCCGGGCCCTGCCGATGATGTACCTCGCCCACTCCTACGATCACCGCATCATCGACGGCCGCGAGGCAGTGCAGTTCCTCGTCGCGATCAAGGAGGTCATCGAGGACCCGGCGCGGCTGCTGCTCGAGGTTTAACCGGCTTTAGACAACGGGAGTCAAAATGGCCAATTCCTACGACGTTATCGTCATCGGTGCCGGCCCCGCGGGCTACGTGGCGGCCATCCGCGCCTCGCAGCTGGGTATGAGCGTGGCCTGCATCGACGAGTTCCGCCGCAAGGGCAGCGAGCCCGCGCTGGGCGGGACCTGCCTGAACGTGGGCTGTATCCCCTCGAAGGCGCTGCTCGATTCCTCCGAGCAGTACCACAAGGTGACCGACGAGCTCGCCGGTCACGGGATCAACGTCAGCGGCGTCGACCTCGACGTCTCCAAGATGATCGCCCGCAAGGACAAGGTCGTCGCCGACCTCACCGGCGGCATCCAGCAGCTGTTCAAGGCGAACAAGATCGAGTGGCTCCAGGGCCACGGCAAGCTGCTCAGCGACCGCCGCGTCGAGTTCTCGCCCCACAAGGGCAAGAAGCAGACCCTGGAGGCGGGCAGCGTGATCCTCGCCACCGGCTCCAAGCCGATCGAGATCGGCGCCGCCCCCACCGACGGCGAGCGCGTGCTCACCTCCGACGGGGCGCTGGAGATGACCGAGGTGCCCAAGCGCCTGGGCGTCATCGGTGCCGGCGTGATCGGCCTGGAGATGGGCAGCGTGTGGAACCGCCTGGGCTCCAAGGTCGTGCTGCTCGAGGCCCAGGAGGAGTTCCTGGCGCCGGTGGACCACCAGGTCTCCCGCGACGCCAAGCGCCAGTTCGAGAAGCAGGGCCTGGATATCCGTCTGAACTGCCGTGTCACCGAGACCCGCCAGGGCAAGACCGTGTCCGTGCACTACGAGGACAAGGACGGCAGCCAGAACATCCAGGTGGACAAGCTCATCGTCGCCGTGGGGCGCCGGCCCAACACCGAGGAGCTGGCCCACGAGGACGTCGACCTGCTCACCGACGAGCGCGGCTTCGTGCACGTGAACGACCATTGCGAGACCAACATCCCCGGCGTCTACGCCGTCGGCGACGTGGTCCGCGGCCCCATGCTCGCCCATAAGGGCAGCGAGGAGGGCGTGATGGTCGCCGAGCGCATCGCCGGCAAGCCCGGCCACGTGAACTACGAGGCGATCCCCTGGGTGATCTACACCGACCCGGAGATCGCCTGGGTCGGACGCACGGAGAAGCAGCTCAAGAACGCGGGCACCCCGTTCCGCTCGGGGACCTTCGGCTTCGCGGCCAACGGCCGCGCACGGGCGATGGACAAGACTGCCGGTATGGTCAAGATCCTCTCCCACGCCGAGACCGACCGCGTCCTGGGCGTGCACATCTGTGGCTCCCAGGCCTCGGAGCTGATCGCCGAGTGCGTGGTCGCCATGGAGTTCGCCGCCAGCGCCGAGGACCTGGCGCGGACCATCCATGCTCACCCGACCCTCTCGGAGTCCGTCCACGAGGCCGCCCTGGCCGTGGACAAGCGCGCCATTCACAAGGCCAACTGAGGCCGTCGGCGCCAGGCGGGGCGGGGGTGACGGCATCCCCGCCCCATTCCCGTCTTCCTCCCCCGGCCGTCCCGGCCACCCGGTCCGCTGTCGTCCCGGCAATCGTCCCCGCCGGGGAACCCGCGCGTCCCGCTACCGGTCTCCACGGACAGACGGCGCGTCCCCGTGGGCCCGGAAACGCCAGCGCGGACAATTCACACGATCGCTGAATATTGCGTTTCACAATAGAGTATCCGCCGGATACGGCATCTATCGTTGCGGACGATCAGAATCGTTCTGCAACATCATGATTCGCCAGCGATTTGGGAAACGGTTTTACGCTAGCGTAAACTGACGCTCCGTGGCTCGGGCGGCGTCTGAAACTGTGAAAGCCCGCCGCCGTGTCCCCCAGGGCCGCCAGTGTCCCCGACGAGGGAGAGAAAACCATGCCGACATTGGAATCCGCAGGACGGCGCTTCCGCCGCGCCGTCGACGAAGAACGGCCGCTTCAGGTGGCCGGCACCATCAACGCCTATTCCGCGCTGCTCGCCGAGCGCGCCGGCTTCCGCGCCATCTACCTCTCCGGGGGCGGCGTGGCCAACGCCTCTTTCGGCCTCCCGGACCTGGGCATCACCCAGCTCGCCGACGTCGCCGAGGACGTCCGCCGCATCACCGGCGTGTGCGACGTGCCGCTGCTGGTGGACATTGACACCGGCTGGGGCGGGGCCTTCAACATCGCCCGCACCATCCAGGAGCTGACCCGTGCCGGCGCCGCCGCCGTGCACATCGAGGACCAGGTCCAGTCCAAGCGCTGCGGCCACCGGCCGGGCAAGGCGCTGGTCTCCAAGGCGGAGATGGTCGACCGGGTGAAGGCCGCCGTGGACGCGCGCTACGACGAGGACTTCGTGATCATGGCGCGCACCGACGCCTACGCCGGTGAGGGCCTGGAGTCCGCCGTCGAGCGTGCCGACGCCTACGTCGAGGCCGGCGCGGACATGATCTTCGCCGAGGCGTTGCACTCGCTGGAGGAGTTCAAGGCCTTCGCCGACCGCGTCTCCGTGCCCGTGCTCGCCAACATCACCGAGTTCGGCAAGACCCCGCTGTTCACCGTCGAGGAGCTGCGCGGCGCCGGGGCCGGGCTCGTGCTCTACCCGCTGTCCGCCTTCCGGGCGATGAGCCGCGCCGCCGAGCAGGTCTACGCCGCCATCCGCCAGGACGGCACCCAGTCCGCCGTGACCGAGCTCATGCAGACCCGCAACGAGCTCTACGACGTGCTCGGCTACCACGAGTACGAGCGCAAGCTCGACGAGCTGTTCTCCCGCGAGGAGTGAGCGGTCCGGACGACAGGGACAGGATCATTGACGGCCCGCCCCGCCGGGCGGGCCCGCACGCATCAGGAGAGGCACCATGACGGAGAAGAAAACGGGCGCCGGTCTGCGCGGCATGACCGCCGGCGAGACCGAGCTGTGTACCGTGGGCATCAAGGGCACCGGCCTGACCTATCGCGGCTACGACATCCACGACCTCGCCGAGCACGCGCAGTTCGAGGAGGTCGCCTACCTGCTGCTCTACGGCAAGCTCCCCAACCGCGCCGAGCTCGACGCCTACAAGCGTCGCCTCAAGGGCCTGCGCGCGCTGCCGCAGGCGCTCCGGGAGGTCCTCGAGCGCATCCCCGCGGACGCCCATCCCATGGACGTCATGCGCACCGGCTGCTCCATGCTCGGCAACCTGGAGACGGAGCAGGGCTTTGAGGAGCAGCAGGACGTCGCCGACCGCATCCTCGCCGCGCTGCCCGGGATCATCACCTACTGGTACCGCTACTCCCACGACGGCGTGCGCGTGGACACCGATACGGACGACGACTCCATCGGCGCGCAGTTCCTCCACCTGCTCCTCGGCGAGTCGCCCAACGCCACCCACGAGAAGGTGATGCACGCCTCGCTGATCCTCTACGCCGAGCACGAGTTCAACGCCTCGACGTTCACCGCGCGGGTGTGCGCCTCCACGCTCTCGGACCTGCACTCCTGCGTTACCGGCGCCATCGGCTCGCTGCGCGGCCCGCTCCACGGCGGTGCCAACGAGGCGGCGATGGCGATGATCGAGCAGTGGTCCGACCCGGACGAGGCCGAGCGCGAGATCCTCGGCATGCTCGAGCGCAAGGACAAAATCATGGGCTTCGGCCATGCCGTCTACCGCGACAAGGACCCGCGCAACGCCATCATCAAGGCGTGGTCCAGGCGCCTCGCGGACGAGATCGGCGACACTGTCCTCTACCCCGTCTCCGAGCGCGTCGCCGACGTGATGTGGCGCGAGAAGAAGCTCTTCCCCAACGCGGACTTCTTCCACGCCAGCGCCTATCACTTCATGGGCATCCCCACGAAGCTGTTCACCCCGATCTTCGTGATGTCCCGCGTCACCGGCTGGTGCGCCCACGTCTTCGAGCAGCGCGCCAACAACCGCATCATCCGCCCCAACGCGGAGTACACCGGGCCGGACCTGCAGACCTGGGTGCCGCTGGAGGAGCGGGACTGACCAACCCGCCCCGCATCCGGGCCGCCAGGGACGGCGCGCCCGGGACCGGGGAGCGCCGGCGCGAGGGACGCGCGCCGGGTCTCTGATCGTACATGCCGGGCCGACGGCCAAGCCGGCCCCCACGGCCACGGGCCAGGAAGCTGGAAGAACGACGCCATGAACACCCGATACCGCAAGTCCCTGCCGGGCACCGACCTCGACTACTTCGACACCCGCGCCGCCGTCGACGACATCCGCCCGGGCGCCTACGACCGCCTCCCCTACACCGCCCGTGTGCTGGCGGAGAACCTGGTGCGCCGCTGCGACCCGTCCCGGCTCAGCGCCGCGCTCACGCAGATCGTCGAGCGCCGGCGCGACCAGGACTTCCCCTGGTACCCCGCGCGGGTCGTCTGCCACGACATCCTGGGCCAGACCGCGCTCGTGGACCTCGCCGGTCTGCGCGACGCCATCGCCGAGAAGGGCGGCGACCCGGCCAAGGTGAACCCGGTGGTGCCGACCCAGCTCATCGTCGACCACTCCCTCGCCGTGGAGTGCGGCGGCTACGATCCGGACGCCTTCCGCAAGAACCGCGAGATCGAGGACCGTCGCAACGAGGACCGCTTCCACTTCATCGACTGGACCAAGAAGGCCTTCGACAACGTGGACGTCATCCCGCCGGGCAACGGCATCATGCACCAGATCAACCTGGAGAAGATGTCGCCGGTGGTGCAGGCACGTGACGGCGTGGCCTTCCCCGACACCTGCGTGGGCACCGACAGCCACACCCCCCACGTGGACGCGCTGGGCGTGATCGCCGTGGGCGTCGGCGGCCTGGAGGCGGAGAGCGTCATGCTCGGCCAGCCCTCCTACATGCGCCTGCCCGACATCGTCGGTGTGGAGCTCACCGGCCGGCCGCAGCCGGGCATCACCGCCACCGACATCGTCCTCTCGCTGACCGAGTTCCTGCGCCGCGAGCGCGTCGTCTCCGCGTACCTCGAGTTCTTCGGCGAGGGCGCCGAGGCCCTGACCGTGGGCGACCGCGCCACCATCTCCAACATGACCCCGGAGTACGGCGCCACCGCGGCGATGTTCCACATCGACCGCCAGACCATCGACTACCTCAAGCTCACCGGCCGCGACGACGACCAGGTGCGGCTCGTCGAGACCTACGCGAAGGAGGCCGGCCTCTGGGGCGGCGCCCTGAAGAGCGCCGAGTACGAGCGCACGCTCACCTTCGACCTCTCCGCGGTCGAGCGGACCATGGCCGGCCCGTCCAACCCGCACCGCCGCCTGCCCACCTCGCAGCTCGCCGAGCGCGGCATCGCCGGCGCCTGGGAGGAGACCGAGGGGCGGATGCCCGACGGCGCGGTGATCATCGCCGCCGTCACCAGCTGCACCAACACCTCCAACCCGCGCAACGTGGTCGCCGCCGGCCTGCTCGCGAAGAAGGCCAACGAGATGGGGCTCACCCGCAAGCCCTGGGTGAAGACCTCCCTGGCGCCGGGTTCCAAGGCCGTGCAGATGTACCTGGAGGCCTCGAACCTGCTCCCGGAACTGGAGAGCCTCGGTTTCGGCATCGTCGGCTTCGCCTGCACCAGCTGCAACGGCATGTCCGGCGCCCTCGACCCCGAGATCCAGCAGGAGATCATCGACCGCGACCTCTACACCACGGCCGTGCTCTCCGGTAACCGCAACTTCGACGGCCGCATCCACCCCTACGCCAAGCAGGCGTTCCTCGCCTCGCCGCCGCTGGTGGTGGCCTACGCCATCGCCGGCACCGTGCGCTTCGACATCGAGAAGGACGCGCTGGGGTTTGACGCCGACGGCAACCCGGTCACCCTCAAGGATCTCTGGCCCTCCGACGAGGAGATCGACCGCATCGTGCGCGAGAGCGTGAAGCCGGAGCAGTTCCGCAACGTCTACACGCCGATGTTCAACATCAGGGTGGAGAAGGGCGAGCAGGTCAGCCCGCTGTACGACTGGCGGCCCATGAGCACCTACATCCGCCGGCCCCCGTACTGGGAGGGCGACCTCGCCGACCGGCCCGCGCTCAAGGGCATGCGACCGCTGGCGGTGCTGCCGGACAACATCACCACCGACCACCTCTCGCCGTCCAACGCCATCCTCCCGGACAGCGCCGCCGGCGAGTACCTCGCGAAGATGGGCCTGCCGGAGGAAGACTTCAACTCTTACGCCACCCACCGCGGCGACCACCTCACCGCCCAGCGCGCGACGCTGGCCAACCCGAAGCTGTTCAACGAGATGGTGCGGGATGAGAACGGCGAGGTCCGCCAGGGCTCGCTCACCCGGCTGGAGCCGGAGGGCGAGGTCATGCACATGTGGGACGCCATCGAGACCTACCAGCAGCGCCGCCAGCCGCTGATCATCGTCGCCGGCGCCGACTACGGCCAGGGCTCGTCGCGAGACTGGGCCGCCAAGGGCGTGCGCCTTGCAGGCGTCGAGGCCATCGCCGCCGAGGGCTTCGAGCGCATCCACCGCACCAACTTGGTGGGCATGGGCGTGCTCCCGCTGCAGTTCCAGGAGGGCACCACCCGCAGAACCCTGGGCATCGACGGCAGCGAGACCTACGACGTCGAGGGCGAGCCGGCCCCGGGCGCCACCCTGACCCTGGTGATCCACCGCCAGGACGGCAGCCGCGAGGCGGTCCCGGTGATCTGCCGCCTGGACACCCAGGACGAGCTCAGCATCTATGCCGCCGGCGGTATCCTCCAGCGGTTTGCGAAGGAATTCATGGGGGAGGACGTGGAGACGGAGGCCGCCAGCAGCTGACGCTGCTTCCCCCCTCTCCCCCCGCCCCTCTCCCGCGAGGGGAGAGGGGGGCAAGAACGGTTCCGGTCAGCGGCATGTCCGTTGCGAGCCCCTCTCCCTCGCGGGAGAGGGGGGAAGAACGACCGCGATCAGCGGTATGTCCGTTGCGAGCCTCTCTCCCTCGTGGGAGAGAGGGGGGAGAACGACCCCGATCAGCGGTATGTCCGTGGCGAGCTTCTCTCCCTCGCGGGGGAGAGGGGGGAAGAACGGCTCCGGTCAGCGGCATGTCCGTTGCGAGCCCCTCTCTCTCGCGGGAGAGGGGGGGCAAGAACGACCCCGGTCAGCAGCATGCCCGGTGCGAGCCTCTCTCCCTTGCGGGAGAGGGGGGGAAGAACGACTCCGGTCAGCGGCATGCCCGTTGCGAGCCTCACTCCCTCGCGGGAGAGGGGGGAAGAACGACCCCGGTCAGCGGCATGTCCGTTGCGAGCCCCTCTCCCCCTCGCGGGAGAGGGGTTTGGGGAGAGGGGGAGAAACAATTGAGCTGGTCTAATTTTCGTGGACACCTCGTTAGGTGGGATGATCTTGCCCAAGACGAGGAGAACAGCCATGGCGCGCGAACGGCGCAAGTTCACGGCGGAATACAAGCAGCGGATTGCCCGGCTGGTGGTGGACGACGGGCTGAGGGTGGTTG
>NZ_JBHFPQ010000029.1:0-116267 GCF_041949875.1 Arhodomonas sp. KWT2 | reverse complement strand
AATATAGCGAGTGGGAACCACCCGATCCCATACCGAACTCGGAAGTGAAACCACTCCGCGCCGATGATAGTGCCGCCTCGCTGTGGTGCGAAAGTAGGTCATCGCCAGGCTCTTATCCCTAAACCCCCGGCCATTAATGGCTCGGGGGTTTTTTTATGCAAATTTGTCAGGTGCCGCGGTACGCCGCAGGGGCCCCTCGGCCCCGGATACTGCCCCGCGGCCGGCGTAATTGGTTTACCCCGGCTCGTACGGGATGGGGGCAGCCAGGTGTGCGCGCCTCCCTTGGCAGAGGTAAATCAGGTACAGTGACGGCCTGTCTTCAACGGCCACGGACAGGCCATCACGTCGGAAATTCGCGGAGAGGGAATAATGGCAAGCGGCTCGGTCAACAAGGTCATCCTGATCGGCAATCTTGGGGCGGATCCGGAGGTGCGTTACGCGCCCTCGGGCAGCGCGGTCACCAACATCCGGGTCGCGACCACCGAGCAGTGGCGGGATCGCCAGAGCGGCGATCGCCAGGAGCGCACGGACTGGCACCGCGTCGTGTTCTTCAACCGCCTGGCAGAGATCGCCGGGGAGTACCTGCGCAAGGGCTCTAAGGTCTACATCGAGGGCCAGCTCCAGACCCGCAAATGGCAGGGGCAGGACGGTCAGGACCGCTACACCACGGAGGTGGTGGCGCGCGAGATGCAGATGCTCGATACCCGTACCACCGGTGGTGGCGGCGGCGGAGGCGGCCCGCGGCCCGAGCCCCAGGGCGGTGACGGGGGCTACGGTGGCGGCGGCGGCCGTCAGCCGGAGCCGCCGCAGGACGATTTCGACGACGACATCCCGTTCTGACACCGCGAGTGACGGCGAGGACGGACCTGCCGGGCGAGTGCGTCCCGGCAGGCAGCGCATGGTGGTCTGATGCCCCCGCCACCCGGGGGGGCAGGCCAACGGCGGTACCCGCGCTTGCTGGGAACGCGTAATGCGGCTGGCGAAGATCAAGCTCTCCGGCTTCAAGTCGTTCGTGGACCCCACCACGGTGACGCTTCCCGGCGATCTCGTGGCGATCGTCGGGCCGAACGGCTGCGGCAAATCCAACATCATCGATGCCGTGCGCTGGGTCATGGGCGAGAGCTCGGCCAAGCACCTGCGCGGCGAGTCGATGGCGGACGTCATCTTCAATGGTTCCGGCAGCCGTAAGCCGGTGGGTGCCGCCTCGATCGAGCTCGTCTTCGACAACAGCGACGGCACCATCACCGGGCAGTACGCCGGCTACAACGAGATCGCGGTGCGCCGCCAGGTGAACCGCGACGGCCAGTCCGCGTACTACCTCAACGGCACACGCTGCCGCCGGCGCGACATCACCGACATCTTCCTTGGCACCGGTCTCGGGCCGCGCAGCTACTCGATCATCGAGCAGGGCATGATCTCGCGGGTGATCGAGGCGCGCCCCGAGGAGCTGCGCCGCTACCTCGAGGAGGCGGCGGGCATCAGCCTGTACAAGGAGCGCCGGCGTGAGACCGAGCGGCGCATCCGCGACACCCTGGAGAACCTGGAGCGGCTCGAGGACGTTCGCGACGAGGTCGCGCGCCAGCTCGAGAAGCTCAAGCGCCAGGCCGACACCGCCGAGCGTTACAAGGGCCTGCGGGCCGAGCAGCGCCAGCGCCAGGCCGAGCTGCACGTCCTGCGCCTGCAGGGCCTGGAGGCCGAGCGCGAGCGCCTGGAAGGCGAGCTGCGGCGCCGCGACACCGAGGTCGAGGCCGCGGTCGCCGAGCAGCGCCGGCTCGAGCGCGAGACCGAGAGCGTGCGCGCACGCCACGCCGAGGACAGCGACCGCCTCAACGAGATCCAGGCCGAGTACTACGGTGTTGGCTCCGAGATCACCCGCCTCGAGCAGCGCATGAAGCACCAGCGTGAGATGCGTGAGGCACGCCGCGCGGAGGAGGCGCGTACCCGCGAGGCGCTGGATGAGCACCGGGCCAGCCTGGAGCAGGACGGCGAGAAGCTGCGCCTGGCCGAGGAGCGCGTCGCCGAGCTGGAGCCGGAACACGAGGCCCTTGCCGAGGCCGAGGCCGGTGCCGACGAGGGCGTGCAGCAGGCCCAGCAGGCACTGGAGGACTGGCGCGAGCGATGGGAGCGCTTCAACGAGGACGCCCAGCAGCCGGCGCGTACCGCCGAAGTCGAGCGTGCCCGTATCGAGCAGCTCGAACGTCAGGGTGAGGAGCGGACCCGTCAGCGAGAGCGCCTCGCCCAGGAAATCGAGTCCCTGGACGAGGCCCTGGCCCGCGAGTCGGACGAGGCCGGCGCGGAGCGTCTGGAGGCCCTGGAGGAGCGCCTGGAGGGCCTGCGCGAGCGCCTGGACGAACGCGACGAGGCCCTGACGGCACTCGAGGACGAGGCCACCGAGCTGGACGAGTCCCTGGAAGGGACCCGGGAAGAGCGCCACCGTACCGCGGCACGGCTCACCTCCCTGGAGACCCTGCAGGAGGCCGCCCTCGGCGAGGGCGAGGCGGCGGGGCGCTGGCTTGCCGCGCAGGGCCTGGACGACGGCGAGCGGCTGGCCCGCCGCCTCGACGTCGAGCCGGGCTGGGAGCGGGCCG
This sequence comes from Arhodomonas sp. KWT2, assembly GCF_041949875.1. Classification (NCBI taxonomy): domain Bacteria; kingdom Pseudomonadati; phylum Pseudomonadota; class Gammaproteobacteria; order Chromatiales; family Ectothiorhodospiraceae; genus Arhodomonas; species Arhodomonas sp. KWT2. The sequence continues at coordinate 113,679 of NZ_JBHFPQ010000029.1, read as the reverse complement.
TGGAGGCGGTCCTCGGGGCCCACCTGCAGGCGGTCCTGGTCACGGATCCCGGGCGCTACGTGGCCGCCCTAGCGGCCCTGGAGGGTGACGAGATCGTGCTCCAGCGGCCCGCGGACGGGGTGCTGGATGGGGCATCGCCCGGCGACGGGCTTGCGCGGCGGGTAAGCGCCCCGTGGCCGGTGGCGGGGCTCTTCGCGGGGGTCCATACCGCCGAGGATGTGGATGCCGCACTGGCCCGAGCCCCCGACCTCGCGCCCGGCGAGGAGATCGTCACGCCGGACGGCACCCGTTTCGGACCGGACTGGGTGCACGCCCGCGGCGAGGCCCGTGACGACACCGGCGTGCTGGCACGGGAGCGCGACCTCTCGGAGACGCGGGAGGCGCTTGAGACGCTGGATGCCCGGCTCGCCGAACAGGAGGCCCGCCGCGGCGAGCTGCGTGAGCGCATCGCCGATCTCACCGAACGACGGGACGACGACCGCGATGCCCTCCACGAGGCCGAACGCGAGCGCGCCAGCCTGCAGGCGCAGGTGGACAACCAGCGGGCCCAGCAGCAGGAGCGCGGGGAGCGCCGCCGCGCCCGCCAGGCGGAGCTCGAGGACCTTGCCGAGGCCATCGAGGAGATCAATGCGGACGTCCGTGCCGCTCGCGAGCGCCAGGCCGAGGCGCTGGATCGCAGTGAGGCCCTGGACGAGACCCGGGAGCGGCTCAACGAGGAGAAGCTCGGTCTGCAGGACCAGCTGGATGCGGCGCGCGAACGCCTGGCCGACGTGCGCTCGCGCCGGCACGACGTGGCACTGCGCCTGGAGAGCGCGACCACGGCCAGACAGTCCCTGGCGGAGTCCGTCTCACGCCAGAAGGCCCAGTGCGAACGCCTCGAGGCGCGGCTCGCGGAGCTCGCAGCAGCGGACGACGAGCCCGCCGAGGTCGACGACGAGGCCGCCGAGGCCGAACGCCAGCGCCTGCTGGAGCGTCGCCAGTCCGTGGAACACGAGCTCGGCGAGGCCCGCACCCGCCTGGGTGACGCGGAGGAACGGCTGCGCGATCTCGAGACCCGCCGCGGCGAGGCCGAGCGCTCGGTCACCGAGCTGCGCGAGGGCACGGAGTCCGCGCGTTACCGCAGCTACGAGCTCAAGATCCGCATTCAGACCCAGGCCGAGCAGCTCGCGGAGATGGAGGTGGATCGCGCCGAGACCGCCACGGCGCTGCCGGAGGACGCCGACGAGCAGCGCTGGGAGGCGGAGCTGGAGCGCCTGGATGAGCGCATCCGCCGCCTGGGGCCGATCAACCTGGCGGCGATCGACGAGTACCGCGAGCTCGAATCCCGCAAGGGCTACCTCGACAGCCAGTACGAGGACCTCAACGAGGCCCTGGAAACCTTGCAGTCCGCGATCCGGCGCATCGACCGGGAGACGCGCCAGCGTTTCAAGGAGACCTTCGAGAAGGTCAACGAGGGCATGCAGCGTCTCTTTCCCCGGCTTTTCGGCGGCGGCAGCGGCTACCTGGAACTCACGGGCGAGGATCTGCTCGAAACCGGTGTGGCGATCATGGCGCGCCCGCCGGGCAAGCGGGTGAGCAACATCCACCTGCTCTCCGGCGGCGAAAAGGCGCTCACGGCAGTGGCCCTGGTGTTCGCCATCTTCGAGCTCAACCCGGCGCCGTTCTGCATGCTCGACGAGGTGGACGCACCGCTGGACGAGGCCAACGTCGGGCGTTTCTGCGACATGCTCCAGGCCCTGTCGGACCGGGTGCAGTTTATCGTCATCACCCACAACAAGGTGACCATGGCCGCGGCCAGCCACCTTGCCGGCGTGACCATGAACGAGCCCGGAGTCTCCCGGCTGGTGGCCGTGGATATGGAGGCGGCGACCGCGCTGGTGGACACCCCGGGGGACGGGGCTTGAGCTTCATGCACGCGCCATGCAGGCTGTTCCGAGCATGGCGAGCGCCCTCGGCCATGGCATCCAGGTGAGCGATCGGACGGGAAGATGGACGAACTGCGCTGGCTTTTGATCATTCTCGGTGCCCTGGTCATTGTGGCCATCTACCTGCATGGCACGTTCCAGAACTGGCGCCATGACGGCCTGCCCTGGTCCCGGAACCGTCGCAACCAGCGCGAGCCGTTCGCCGGCGGTGGTGTCGAGGAGCCCCACCTGGACGACGAGCTGCCCGAGTTCGATCCGGAGCTGGAAACCGGGCGCGAGACCGGGGACCTGGGCCGGGAGGGTGACGATGACGACCGGGTGTCGCCGTTTCACGACGTGGGGGCGGAGGCCGATCCCGAAGCCGGCATGGACGAAGGTGACGACCTCCCCGCCGGCCGCGACGAACGTGACTTCCCCGCCTGGGCCCACAGCCGCGTCGAAGGCTCACGCTCCCGGGCCGAGGAGTGGCCCGTGCCGGAGGCGGACGACGACGACTGGTGGCCGGACGATGACCTTCCCGTTGGCAGCACGCCGGATGACGGAAGCCCGGACGCGCCGGAGATCGAGGAGGGTGTCGAGGGCAGCGACGCCGGTGCGCTCGGCGACGGTGGCGGCGAACGCGAGCCCGCCCGCCGTGGCCGGCTCGCCGAGCGCCTGCGCCGGGCCCTGGGCACGGACGGCGGTGGCGACGGCAGCCGTGGCGGGGGCGAGGCCGAGGCGGACGTGCCCCCGGGGCTGGAGGAGAAGATCGTCGTCATCAACGTGCTCGCCCCCAACGGCGAGCGATTCCTCGGGCCCGCGGTGCAGGATGCCCTGCAGTCCGCCGGCCTGACCTTCGGCGAGCACGGCATCTTCCATCGCTACATCGAGGGCAGCCGGGGCCGGGTCGCGGAGTTCAGCGTCGCCAACATCCTCAACCCCGGCTGGTTCGACCTGGAGCGCATGGAGGGGTTCGAGACCCCGGGACTCGCGTTCTTTCTCCGCCTGCCGGGGCCGTTCGACGCCGTGACCGCCTTCGAGGAGATGCTCGAGGCCGCACGCCACGTGGCCGGCGAGCTCGACGGCCAGCTTCTGGACGCGCGCCGCTGCGACCTCACCCATCAGGCGGTGGAGCACCTGCGCGAGGAGATGATCGAGTACCGCCGCCGTGCGCACCTCGCCCGCCGGCAGCACCGAGAGTGACCACCCCGAACCCATGAGCGAGTCCAACGACGCCTTCCCCGGGGCGGAACGCCGTGCCGCCGAGCTGCGCGAGACCCTCGCCGACCACAATTACCGCTATTACGTCCTCGACGAGCCGGCCGTCTCCGACGCCGAGTACGACGCGCTGCTGCGCGAGCTCCAGGACCTGGAGCGGCAGTGGCCGTCGCTGGCGACCCCGGATTCGCCCACCCAGCGCGTCGGCGCGCCACCGCTGGAGGCCTTCGAGCCGGCGCGCCACGAGCAGCCCATGCTCTCGCTGGGCAACGTCTTCAGCGAGGAGGAGCTGCGCGAGTTCGACCGCCGGGTGCACGAGCGTGCCGCCGGCGGCGATGTCGCCTACGTGTGCGAGCCCAAGCTCGACGGCCTGTCGGTGAACCTGCGCTACGAGGACGGCCTGCTCGCGCGCGCCGCCACGCGGGGCGACGGTGAGGTCGGCGAGGACATCACCGCTAACGTGCGCACCATCCGCTCGGTGCCCCTGCGCCTCACCGGCGCGGCCCCGTCGCTGCTGGAGGTCCGTGGCGAGGTCGTCATCCGCAAGGCGGACTTCGAACGCCTCAACGCCCGGCGCGAGGCCGCCGGCGAGCGGACCTTCGCCAACCCCCGCAACGCCGCCGCCGGCAGCCTGCGCCAGCTCGATTCCCGGATCACCGCGCGCCGGCCGCTGACCTTCTTCACCTTCGGCACCGGGGCCAGCTCGGAGACACTGGCGGCCACGCACAGCGACGTGCTCACCCGGCTTGAGGCCTGGGGTTTCCGGGTCAACGAGCACGTCCAGCGCGTCGACGACGTGGACGGCTGCCTCCGCTATTACCAGTGGCTGCTGGAGTATCGCGATACGCTGAGCTACGAAATCGACGGCGCGGTCTACAAGGTCGACGACCTGGCCCTGCGCGAGCGCCTGGGCTTCACCGCCCGCGCACCCCGTTGGGCCGCCGCGCACAAGCTCCCGGCGCGGGAGGCCACCACGGTGGTGGAGACCATCGCGGCCTCGGTGGGGCGTACCGGCGTGATCACCCCGGTGGCCGAGTTGGCGCCCGTCGAGGTCGGCGGCGTGACCGTCAGCCGCGCGACCCTGCACAACCTCGACGAGGTGCGCCGCAAGGACGTGCGCGAGGGCGACACCGTCATGGTCCGCCGTGCCGGTGATGTCATCCCCGAGATCACGGCGGTAATCACCGAGCGGCGGCCTGCCGGCGTCGAGCCCTGGGACATGCCCGGCGCCTGTCCGGTATGCGGCTCCGAGGTGCTGCGCCTGGACGAGGAGGCCGCCCACCGCTGCATCGGCGGGCTGTACTGCCCGGCCCAGCGCATGGGCGCGCTGCTGCACTTCGTCTCGCGCCGGGCCATGGACATCGACGGGCTCGGCGAGAAGCTCGTCGCGCAGCTCGTCGAGCGCGACCTGGTGCGCACCGCCGCCGACCTGTATCACCTCGATGCCCGGCGCCTGAGCGGGCTGGAGCGCATGGGCGAGCGCTCCGCCGCGAACCTCCTGCGCGCCATCGACGCCTCCCGCGAGACGACCCTGGCGCGGTTCCTCTATGCCCTGGGGATCAATCACGTGGGTGAGGTCACCGCCAAGGCCCTGGCGGCCCACTTCGGCGAGCTCGATGCCATCAGGCAGGCGGATGAGGAGGCCCTTGAGTCGGTGCCGGACGTGGGGCCCGTGGTCGCGCAGAGCGTGGCGCACTTCTTCGCCCAGCCCCACAATCAGGAGGTCATCGACGGCCTGCTCCACGCCGGTGTCCACTGGCCGGCCCCGGAGGGGCGTGACGGTGATGAGGCGCCCCTGGCGGGCCGGACCTTCGTGCTGACCGGCACCCTGGAGGGGTTCACCCGCGACGAGGCGCGGGCGCGGATCGAGGCCCTGGGCGGCAAGGTGACGGGCAGTGTCTCCGGGCGCACCGACTACGTCGTCGCTGGCGCGGACCCGGGCTCCAAGCGGGACAAGGCAGAGCGCCTGGGGGTGAGCGTGCTGGACGAGGCCGCCTTCCGCGAGCTCGTCGGCGGCGCCGGCTGAGAGGCGGGTGGCCGGCTCAGCTGTCCTCGCCGAAGCGCTCGGCGATCAGGGCCTCCAGCGCCTCCATTGCCTGCGCCGCGTCGCTGCCCTCGGCCTCGATGAGGATGCAGCTGCCCTGGGCGGCGGCGAGCATCATCATGCCCATGATGCTCTTGCCGTTGACCGTGCGTTCGTCGCGGGTGACCTGGATGTCGGCGTCGTAGTGCCCCGCGGTACTCACGAACCGGGCGGCCGCGCGGGCATGCAGGCCGAGGCGGTTGACGATCTCCACCTCGCGGCGGATCCGGGTCGGTTCAGCGGTGTCGCTCATGGTGCCTGTCTTGCTCCGCGGGGGTGGGTTCGACGAGCAGCACGCCGTCGCGACCGCCGGTGTAGGCCTTGTCCCTAAGGGCCGCCAGCGGCAGGTCCGGATAGTTGAGCACGCGCAGGAGCATCGGCAGGTTCAGCCCCGAAACCACCGCCGTACCCATGCGCTCACCCAGGCGCACCGCCACGTTGCTGGGGGTCGCGCCGAAGGCGTCGGTGAGGATGAGCACGCCGTCGCCGCTGTCGAGGCGGGTGAGCAGCTCGGTGCCCCGGTGGACCATCGCTTCGGGGCTGCTGTCCTGGGGGACGTTGAGGTGCGCCGTCTCCAGCGGGCACGCGCCGAGGATGGTGCGCGCGGTGTTGAGCAGCTCCTGGCCCACACGGTTGTGCGTGATGATCAGCAGCCCGACACTCATGGCAGCTCCCGGTGACGGACGTTGACCTGCCCGAGCCGGCCGCGGAAGTCCCCGCACAGCCGCTCGGCGAGATAGACGGAGCGGTGCTGTCCCCCGGTGCAGCCGATGGCGATGGTCAGGTAGCTGCGGTTCTCCTGCTGGAAGCGCGGAATCCATTCGGCGAGGAAATCCCGCACCTGGGTGTGGAAGGCGGTGACCGTCTCCTGCGCCTCGAGGAATGCCGCCACCGGCTCGTCGCGTCCGGTGAGCGGGCGCAGCTCGGCGTTCCAGTGGGGATTCGGCAGGCAGCGCGCGTCGAAGACGAAGTCCGCATCCGGCGGCAGGCCGTGCTTGTAGCCGAAGGACTCGAACATCAGCGAGAGGGTGTAGGGGGCCCGGACCAGGCGGGCCCGGACCAGGTCACGCAACTCGTGGACGGTGGTGCGCGTGGTGTCGATGGTCAGGTCCGCGCGCTCGAGCAGCGGCTCGAGCAGCTCGCGCTCGCGATGGATGGCCTCGTCCAGGGAGGTGTCCTCGCCGCTCAGCGGGTGTCGCCGGCGGGTCTCGCTGAAGCGCTTGAGCAGGGTGTCGCGCTCGGCGTCGAGGAAGAGGATCTCGCAGTTGATGCCGCTGGCGCGCAACTGATCCAGTATCGCCGGGATGCGTGCCAGGTCCGATGGGCGGTTGCGCGCGTCCACGCCCACGGCGTAGCGGTCGTTGCCGGGCTCGTCCCCGGCAACGGCGGTAATGTGGCGGCCAAAGGCCTCCAGCAGGTCCACCGGCAGGTTGTCGATACAGTAGAATCCGGTGTCTTCCAGCGTGCTCAGTGCCACGCTCTTGCCCGATCCGGACAGCCCGCTAATGATGACGAGCCGCATTCAGTCGGTCCTCCGCGCTCGCTTGGCCGTGCGTAATGCCGCCGGCCTGACGGCACTCGCGTACCGCTGCCTCGATGAGCAGGGCGGTCATGGGGCCCGGGGCCAGGGTCAGCCGGGGCAGGGGGCGTCCGAGCAGTCCGCCGGTGGCCCAGCCCCCGGTCAGCGGGTCCGCACTCGCCCCGGGCGCGAGTACTACTTCCAGGACCACCGGGGCGCGCCGTGCCAGCGCCGCATCCCCGAAGTGCTCGTCCACCCGGATCACGCCGAGACCGCGTACGGCGAGCCGTCCGCGGGGGCCCTCGTCGGGGGCGCGGCCCTCGGGGGTGGCGCTGGCGGCGGCGAGTGTCACCAGATCGTCGGCCACCAGGGCGTGCCCGCGATCGAGCAGGGCCAGTGCCGTGTGGCTCTTGCCCGTGCCCTCGGCCCCCCTGAGCAGGACCCCGTGACCATGGATGCGAACCAGGGTGCCGGGGACTCCGGGGCGCCCGGCAAGGCGGACGAGGGCGCGATCGATTCGCCAGGCCAGGGCCTCGTCGTCCGCCTCCAGTGTCATCCAGGGCGTGCCGTCGGCCGGCGCGGCGTCGGCGGACTCGCAGACGATCAGGCAGGCGCCGTCCGCGTCGGTGGCGCCACGGCGTACCGGGGCGTCGCCACCGAGCCAGCGCGGTGCATCCACGGGTAGCTCGACGGTCTCGCCGCCGCCGTGCGCCGCGGCCCCGAGCGCCCGTGCCAGGGCGGTGCGGGGGATGCGCAGCCGAGGCGTCATGCCGGCGCGCCGTCCACCAGCCGTTGTGACACCTGCTCGTAGAGGGAACGGTCGGTGCCGCTGGCACGGAGATGCTCGCAGAAGGCCGTGTCACTGAACATCTCCGCCAGCGTGGCGAGGATGCGCAGATGCTCGTCGGTGGACTCTTCCGGCACGAGCAGCGCGAAGAGCAGATCCACCGGCTGACGGTCGACGGCGTCGAAATCCACGCCCGTGTCGAGGTTGAGCACCGCCGCCACAGGGGCATCCAGGCCCGGCAGCCGGGCATGTGGCAGGGCGACGCCCCGGCCCAGACCGGTGCTGCCGAGCCGCTCGCGTCCGATCAGGCTCTCGAAGATGCTGCGGGTGTCCGGACCGGTCGCATCCTCGTTGAGCAGTTCCGAGAGCAGCTCCAGGCTGCGCTTCTTGCTGGTGGCATGCGCCCCGTAGCGAACCCGCTCGGGGGAGAGCAGTGCTGCAATGTTCATGGTGCCCCGGCCCTGAACTGGCGTTGTCCGGCACGTCGGCGGCGGTACGGGCCCGAGGCACCTCCCTGCGCCCGGTCTGGCAGGCCCGCCGCCGGCGTGGTCACTGGTCTGCCGGCCACCCCGGCCGGCAACGATGGATCATTCCTCGAGGGCCTGGCTCACCGGCCCCTCGTTACGGCGATGATCCGCGCGTTTCTCCTTGTGTTTGACCACCTGGCGATCGAGTTTATCCGTGAGTGCATCGATGGCGGCGTACATGTCCTCATCGGTGGCGTCGGCGAACAAGCGGGCGCCGCTCAGGACAAGGGTGGCTTCCGCCTTGTGGGTCAGCTTCTCGACCGTGAGGATGACATGCACATCGACGACGTTGTCGAAGTGACGCTCGAGTTTCTGGAACTTCTCGTTGACGTAGTCGCGCAGCGAGTCGGTCACTTCGATGTGGTGGCCGGTGATGTCGATCTGCATAGAGCCTCCTTTGTGGTTCTCAGGCGAGGCGCTTTCGGTCCGTCGAGGACGCGATCGCCATGGCCTCGCGATATTTCGCCACGGTGCGGCGGGCGACGTGTATCCCCTCGTCCTGCAGGATGGTGGCGATGCGGCTGTCACTGAGCGGGCGGCGCGGGTCCTCGCCGGCGATCAGGCGGCGGATACGCGCCCGTATCGCGGTGGCGGAGCACTCGCCGCCGTCGGCGGTCTGCACGTGCGAGGAGAAGAAGTACTTGAACTCGAAGGTCCCGCGCGGGGTGTGCATGTACTTGCGGTTGGTGATCCGCGAGATGGTGGATTCGTGCATCTCCACGGCCTCGGCGACCTCGCGCAGCACCAGCGGCTGCATGAACTCCTCGCCGCGTTCGAGGAAGTCGTGCTGGTGGTCGACAATGAAATGGGCCACGCGCAGGAGGGTGTCGTTGCGCGAACGCAGGCTCTTGATCAGCCAGCGCGCTTCCTGGAGGTGCTCGCGCATCAGGCTGTTCTCGCGGCTGCGGTCGGCGCGGCGGACCATGGCCGCATAGTCGGCGTTGATGCGGACACGGGGAAAGGCATCCGGGTTGATCTCCACCTGCCAGCGCCCGTCCTCGCGGCGGACGAAGACGTCGGGGATGACGTATTCCGTATTGTTGCTACCGTAGCGCAGGCCCGGGTGGGGGTCGAGCCCCCGGATCAGCTCGATGATGCCGCCCAGGGCCTCGTCGTCGAGCTGCATGCGGCGCTTGATCTGGGCGAGCTGTCGGTTGACCAGCAGATCCAGGTGCTCGTCGAGCAGCAACCGTGCCTGCGCGAGCCACGGGGTGTCCTCCGGCAGCTGCTCGAGCTGCAGGGCCAGGCATTCCCGGGGGTCACGCGCGGCCACGCCCACGGGGTCGAGTCGCTGCACCTCGCCGAGCACCTCGAGGAATTCCTCGTGGCCCACCGCCCAGTCCCCGGGCAGGGCCGCGAGAATGTCGGCCTCGTCGGTGTTCAGGTAGCCGTCGTCGCTGACCGCGTCGATGATCGCCTCGGCGATGGCGAATGCGCGGGGGGTGAATTCGCCGAGCTGGATTTGCCAGATCAGGTGCTCGCGCAGGCTCTCGCTGGCGGCGGCCAGGCGGGAGACCGGATCGTAGTCATCGTCCTCGCCGCTGCCGCGGCTCCAGGCCGTGGTGCCGTCGTAGATGTCGTCCCAGCTGCCGTCCACCGGCAGGTCGTCGCCCAGGCGCGTATCCTCGGTGTTCGTCGTTTCGGCGGCCGGCTCGCCGTCCGCCTGCCCGGCACTGTCCCCGGTGCCGGCGTCCCGCAGGGCCTCTTCGGTGGTGGCCGCCTCGTGCTCGTCCTCGGTCTCGAGCATGAGGTTGGAGTCGAGCGCTTCCTGGATCTCGGCACGCAGCTCCAGCGTCGGCAGCTGCAGCAGGCGGATCGCCTGCTGCAGCTGGGGTGTCATTGTCAGCTGCTGACCGAGTCGGAGCTGGAGCGTCTGTTTCATGGGTCGTTCGTCAGCTCTCCGCTGGCCGGGCGGCCCGCGCCCGCTTGCCGCCATCGTAATGCAACAGGCAGCGGCCTTGCACCTGAGCGCGGGCGGTCACAGCCGGAAATCCTCGCCCAGATAGACGCGCTTGACCTGCTCGTCGGCGAGCACCGTCTGGGCGTCGCCCTCGGCGATCACCTCGCCGGCATTGAGGATGTAGGCGCGGTCGACGATGCCCAGGGTCTCGCGCACGTTGTGATCGGTGATCAGCACGCCGATACCGCGCTCGGCCAGGTGGCGGATGATCTGGCGGATGTCGTGCACGGAGATCGGGTCAACCCCGGCGAATGGCTCGTCGAGCAGTATCACGCGGGGGCGGGCCGCCAGCGCCCGGGCGATCTCCACCCGGCGGCGCTCGCCGCCGGAGAGGCTGATACCGGGCTGATCGCGGAGGTGGCCGACGCTGAACTCCTCGAGCAGCTCCTCCATCTCGTCGTGGCGCTGGCCGCGGTCGAGATCGCGGCGCAGCTCGAGCACCCCGAGGAGATTGTCAGCCACGGAGAGCTTGCGGAAGATCGACGCCTCCTGGGGCAGGTAACCCAGGCCGAGCCGGGCCCGGCGGTGCATGGGCAGCCGGCCGATCTCGCGACCGTCCAGGCGGATCTGTCCGGCATCGGGACGGATAAGGCCGACGATCATGTAAAAGCAGGTGGTCTTGCCCGCGCCGTTGGGCCCGAGTAGGCCCACGATCTCGCCGGGGGCGACCGCGAGTGCGGCGTCGCTGACCACGCTGCGCCGTCGATAGCGCTTGATCAGGCCGGTGGCCTCGAGGCGTCCCGTCTCCCCCATGCTCACTGCCCGTCGCCGCTGTCGTTGCCGCTGTCGTCCTTTTTGGGGAAGAGCGTGACCTGAACGCGCTGGTCCTTGCTGCTGTCCGCTTTCACCTGGTCGGCGGCAATGTCGTAGTTGACCGTCTCGCCGCGAAACTCGTCGCGCCCGCGGGTGAGCGTGGCACCGCCGGAGAGCTCGATGCGCTCCGGCGGCCCGGAGTAGTAGGTCATCGTCGGCGCCTCGGCGTCCACCGGCGTCTCGCGCTGCGGCGACTCGTCGTGGTAGGTCGCGGGTTCACCCTCGACCTCGATCCGGTCCAGGGTGTCGCCGTCGCCGCGGTAGACCCGCAGGACGTCGCCCGTGATGCGCATCTGGCCGCGGGTGACGACGACGTTGCCGGTGTAGGTGCTTACACCGCGCACGTTGTCGAGCTCGCCGGTGTCGGCGCTCAGGTGCAGTGGCTGCTTGCTGCTGTCCTGCTGGGCGAGGGCGCAGCCGGCCACGGCGAGCAGGCAGGCCGCGAGCAGGCGAATCAGGCTATTCGGTCGCATAGGTCCCCCTGACTTTGGCGAGGAGTCTCACTTGTTGTCGGTCCATCCAGGCCCGCGCGCCGACACCGGTCATCTCGCTCGCGGGGGTGCGCAGTGTCACCGCCGCGTCGGTCTCCGCATAGTCCCGGGCAGGCACCAGGGTGAGGGTGTCGGTGAGCAGGGTGAGTGGGTCCGGCGCCTCGCGGTGGAGCTCGACATCGCCGTTGAGCACGATGCGGCGCTCGTGATCGCCGATGGGCGTTGCCTCCGCGCGCCGGGCGCGGCCGTGCCACGGCCGCCCGTTGCGGCGCCCCTGCCAGCGCGGCTGCTGCATCTCCCAGCGATCGGCGCCGGGGAAGTAGGCGGCGCGCTGCGCACGGAGCTCGTCGCTGGGGTTGCCGTCCGCGTCGGTGGCGACGATGCGTACCCCGGTGGCGTAGTAGCGGGCCTCGGGCTCGCGCACCGGCGGTGCCGTGCCCGCGCCGTCGTCGTCGCGGCCGCCGAAGGAGAACCACGCCAGCGCCGCGAGGAGCGCGGTGACCACCAGTGGGAATGTCCGGCGGCTACGCTCGCGCATCGTCGCTCAGCCATGGCCGGAGGACGCCGCGGGCGCCGAGGAGCAGCTCGCAGACCTCGCGCACCGCGCCGTCGCCGCCGCCGCGCCGGGTGACCCAGTGGGCGCGGGCGCACACGGCGGGATGGGCGTTGGCGACGGCTACTGCGAGCCCGGCGGCACGCATGGGGGCAAGGTCGACGAGGTCGTCGCCGACGAAGGCGCATGCCTGCGGGGCGAGGCCGAGTCCCTTCGCCAGGTCGGCGAGGGCGGCGGCCTTGTCGCGAACGCCCTGGTGGACGTGGCCGATCCGCAGCTCCCGGGCCCGGGCCTCGACCGCACCGGAGCGCCGGGCGGTGACGATGGCCACCTCGATGCCGGCGTCCCGGAGCATGGCAATGCCCTTGCCGTCGTGGATGTTGAAGCGCTTGAAGGGCTCGCCGTCGTCGCCGATGTAGACGCCACCGTCGGTGAGCACGCCGTCCACGTCCAGCGCCAGCACCCCGATGTGGGCCGCGCGCCCGGCCACCGTCGCCGGCGGGGCGCCGCAGTAGGCGTGCTCGAAGGCGTCCATTACACCACCCCCGCGCGCAGCAGGTCGTGCATGTTCAGCGCCCCGACGATACGGCGCTGCTCGTCGACCACGGGCAGCGCGTTGATGCCGTGATTCTCCATCAGCGCGAGGGCCTCGGCGGCGAGGCGGTCCCGGGTGATGGTGCGCCCGCCGCGGGTCATCACCGCATCCACCCGGGTGCGGTGCACGTCCACCTCGCGGTCGAGGGCGCGGCGCAGGTCGCCGTCGGTGAATACGCCGAGCAGGTGACCCTCGGCGTCGACCACCGCGGTCATGCCGAGGCCCTTGTTGGTCATTTCCACCAGGGCCTCGCCGAGGGGCGTCTCGGCCTGGACCCGGGGGATGCGCTCGCCGCCGTGCATGATGTCCTCGATGCGCAGCAGCAGCCGCCGGCCCAGCCGGCCGCCGGGGTGGGAACGGGCGAAGTCCTCGCGGGTGAACCCCCGTGCCTCCAGCAGTGCCACCGCCAGGGCGTCGCCCATGGCGAGCGCGGCGGTAGTGCTCGCGGTGGGGGCGAGCCCCAGCGGGCAGGCCTCCTCGGCGACGCTGACGTCCAGGTGCACGCTCGCCGAGCGGGCCATGGTGGATTCCGGGCGGCCGGTCAGCGCGATCAGTGGCACGGACAGGCGCTTGATCAGCGGCAGGATGGTGGTGATTTCGTCGGTCTCGCCGGAATTGGACAGGGCCAGCACGACGTCCCGCGGCGTGATCATGCCGAGGTCACCGTGGCTGGCCTCGCCGGGGTGGACGAAGAACGCCGGCGTGCCCGTGCTCGCCAGGGTGGCGGCGATCTTGCCGCCGATGTGGCCGGACTTGCCCATGCCGAGGACCACCACCCGCCCCTCGCAGGCCAGCATGTGCCGGCACGCGCGGGCGAAGTCGGCGTCAATGCGCGAGGCGAGGGCGTTGACCGCCTCGGTCTCCACCTCGATGACCGCGCGGCCAAGGCGGCAGAGGTCCGCGTCCTCGTCCCGGGGGGGCTGTCTCTCGCTCATGCTGCTATGTCTCACACACGTAGAGTAACGCCTGATACCCAATATACGCTGCCAGCAGCAGCGCGCCCTCGATGCGGTTGATCCGCCCGTGACCGTAGCGGCTGAACGCCATCACCGCGAACACCAGCGTTATGCCGGCCATCACCGGGATGTCCCGGTACAGGGTCGCCGGGTCGCTGTCCAGCGGGTTGATGGCCCCGGCGACGCCCATCACGCCCAGCAGGTTGAACATGTTGGAGCCGATGACGTTGCCGATGGCGATGTCGTGCTCGCCCTTGCGCGCGCTGGCGAAGCTCGCCGCGAGCTCGGGCAGGCTGGTCCCCAGGGCGACGATGGTCAGGCCGATCACCAGGTCGCTCACGCCGAGCGCCTCGGCGATGCTCACCGCCGCCCACACCAGGGCCCGGGAGCTGGCGAGCAGCACCACCAGGCCCACCGCCAGCCACAGGAGACTGGTGCGGAGAGGCTGGTCCGTCGGGATCTCGCTCTCGAATTCGGCGCTCAGTGGGTCGGGTTCCTCGCCGTTGCGGCCCTGTATCCCCATCCAGGTCAGCAGGGCGGCCATGCCGGCGAGCAGGACCAGGCCCTCCCAGCGCTCGAGCCGGCCGTCGAGCAGGAAGACGAAGGCGAGAGCCATGATCGCGAACAGTAGCGGGATCTCGCGGCGCAGCAGCCGCGAGCGGACCTGCAGGGGCACGATCAGCGCCGTGGCCCCGAGGATCAGCCCCACGTTGGTGATGTTCGAGCCCAGCGCATTGCCCACCGCGAGCCCCGGGCTGCCCTGCCAGGCGGCGATCGCCGAGACCAGCATCTCCGGTGCGGAGGTGCCGATGCCGACGATGGTCAGGCCGATGATCAGCGTCGGGATGCCCAGGTGCCGCGCCGTGCCGGAGGCACCGATGACGAAGCGGTCCGCACTCCAGGTGAGGGCAACGAAGCCGACGACGATGGTGAGCAGCGCTGGCAGCATGGGCGGTGTCGTCCCGGTTAGGGCGTTCGAAGCCGGCCATGATACGGCGCGGCTCCGCCGCGGGCCAGCATGCGCGGGTTCCGCGGCCGGGGCGTGTTGACTGGTCCGCGGGGGTGACTGATACTGCCCGCCGCCTGCCATGCCGGGCGCCGCAATCCGGCCTGCCCCTTCCGGGAAGGATGCTGATGGGTACTGACACCGCCCCGGCCGAGGAGCCGCTCATCGAGATCCGGGACCTCCACTTCGCACGCGGCGAGCGTGTGATCTTCAGTGGCGTGGACATCACGGTCTACCGCGGCGAGGTCACCGCCATCATGGGGCCCAGCGGCACGGGCAAGACCACGCTGCTGCGGCTTATCGGCGGCCAGCTGCGCCCGGATGCGGGCGAGATCCGGGTGGCCGGCGAGCGCGTCGACCGTCTCTCGCGCCGCGCCCTCTACCGGCTGCGCCGGCGTATGGGCATGCTCTTCCAGGCCGGCGCGCTGTTCACCGATCTCACCTGTTACGAGAACGTCGCCTTCCCGCTGCGCGAGCACACGCGGCTGTCCGAGGCGCTGATTCATCAGCTCGTGCTGCTCAAGCTCGAGGCGGTCGGCCTGCGCGGCGCGCGCCATCTCTACCCGGCCGAGCTCTCCGGCGGCATGGCGCGGCGCGTGGCGCTGGCACGGGCGATCGCGCTCGACCCGGAACTGGTGATGTACGACGAGCCCTTCTCCGGCCAGGATCCGATCTCCATGGGGGTGCTGGTGAAGCTGATCCGCGAACTCAACGACGCCCTGGGGCTGAGCAGTGTGGTGGTCTCCCACGACGTTGCCGAGACCGCCGCCATCGCCGACCGTATCCACGTCATCGCCGATGGTGAAGTGATCGCGTCGGGCTCGCCCGAGGCGCTGCGCGAGTCGGACTCGCCATGGGTGCGTCAGTTCATGGATGCAAGGCCCGACGGACCGGTGCCGTTCCACTATCCCGCCCCTTCGCTGGCCACCGAGACCCTCGGGGGGGAGGTACCATGATCCGTGCGCTGCAGGGCGTCGGGGCGTGGACCCTCGCGCGCATGGCCCGGCTCGGCCGCGCCTCGCTGTTCCTGCTGCGGGTGCTGGCAGGGCTGCCGGGGCTGGTGCCGCGTTTCCGCCTGCTCGTCCACCAGCTCTATTCAGTGGGCGTGCTCTCGCTGGTGATCATCGTCGTCTCCGGCATCTTCGTGGGCATGGTGCTGGGGCTGCAGGGGCACAATACCCTGGTGGATTTCGGCGCGGAGGACTCCCTGGGCACGCTGGTGGCACTGTCGCTGACCCGCGAGCTCGGGCCCGTGGTTACCGCGCTGTTGTTCGCCGGGCGTGCCGGCTCGGCGCTGACCGCCGAGATCGGCCTGATGAAGGCCACCGAACAGCTCTCCAGTATGGAGATGATGGCCGTCGACCCGCATCGCCGCGTGGTCGCGCCCCGGCTTGCCGCCGGTGTGATCGCCATGCCGCTGCTGGCGGCGATCTTCACGCTGCTCGGCATCCTCTCCGCTTACGTCGTGGGCACCGAGCTGCTCGGCGTGGACGCCGGGGCCTACTGGTCGCAGATGCAGGCCAATGTCTCGTTCTACGACGACATCGCCAGTGGCATCATCAAGAGCCTGGTATTCGGCGTCGTGGCGAGCTGGATCGCCGTTTTCGAGGGCTTCGACTGCATGCCCACGTCGGAGGGCGTCAGCCGGGCCACGACCCACACGGTGGTGAATACCTCGCTGGCCGTGCTGGGGCTCGATTTCATTCTCACCGCCCTCATGTTCGACTAGGGCGGCCTATTTCCGGGTTTGGGGCATCATGGATAAGACACGCGCCATAGAGATCGCAGTGGGGCTGTTCGTGGTCGCCGGCCTGGCGGCGCTGACGGTGCTCGCCATGCGGGTGAGCAATATCACGGCGTTCCAGACCACCGAGGGCTACACGGTGATCGGCCACTTCCGCAACGTCGGCGGTCTGCGCGAGGGCGCGCCGGTGAAGATGGGCGGGGTGCAGGTGGGCCGGGTGAGCGGCATCAGCCTGGACACCGACACCTACGAGGCGCGTGTCGAGCTGACCATCGATTCGCGGTTCGACGACCTGCCCATGGATACCAGTGCGAGCGTTCTGACCTCGGGGCTGCTCGGTGAGCAGTACGTGGGGCTGGAGGCGGGTGGCATGCCCACCGCGCTGCAGCCCGGCGACGAGCTGATGCTCACCCAGTCGGCGATCGTGCTGGAGAAGATCATCGGGCAGTTCCTTTACAATAAGGCGTCCGGCTCGGACTCGGGCTCGGATGGCGGCACGGAGGGTAAGTGATGTTGCGACGGTTATGCCTGACACTCGCGCTGCTTCCGGTCGTGCTCGCACCGGCTCTGGCCGGTGCGGCGCAGCAGTCCCCGCAGGATCTGGTCAAGGACACCACCCACGAGGTGCTCGCTGCGCTGGAGGCGCACAAGCAGGAGATCAAGGGTGATCCCGGTGCGGTCTACCGCTTCGTCTCGGACCTGGTGTTGCCGCGCTTCGACTTCCAGCTGATGAGTCGGTTCGTGCTCGGTCGCCACTGGAACGACGCCTCCGCCGAGCAGCGCGCGCGTTTCGTCGAGGAGTTCAAGGGCCTGCTGATCCGCACCTACGGCACCTCGCTGTCGGAGTACAGCAACGAAAAGGTGAAGTTCCCGCCCATGAACGCGGATACTTCGCGCGGGCGGGTGACCGTGCCCACCGAGATCGTGCGCAGCGACGGTCCGCCGGTCCCCGTGAACTACAGCCTCTACAAGAACGACAGCGGGGAATGGAAGGTCTTCGACGTGGTCATCGAGGGTGTGAGCCTGGTCCAGAACTACCGCAGCAGCTTCGGCGACGAGGTCAGCCGCAACGGGCTGGACGCGCTCATCAAACGCCTCGCCGAACGCAATGCCGAGCGGGGGGTGCCGGGGTGAGTTCGGCGTCGCTGAGTAGCGACGACGCCGGGGTGTGCCGCGTCAGCGGTGCCCTCGGCTTCGACACGGTGACGCAGCTGCCGGCCTCGTTGCCCGGGGATGGGGACGTGGTCGCGGACCTCTCCGCCGTGGAGCGCGTCGACAGTGCGGGCCTCGCGCTGCTCCTGGAATGGGTGCGCACCGCGCGGGCCCGGGGCCGGAGTGTCGTCTTCCAGGGTGTTCCGGGGCAGCTCAGCGCGATCGCCCGGGTGAGCGGGGTGGATGAGATCCTGGCATTGGATCAGAATACGCCGTCCGATACCGGTGGGCGGGCCTGAGCGGTCCGTAACCGGCAATCGCACCGCAGAGCAAACGAGCGAGCATCATGGATTCCGAACGCATTCGCGAGATCATCGAGGCCGGCCTGACCGATGCCACCGTGCAGGTGGATGGGGACGGCGTGCATTTCCGGGCGCTGATCGTGAGCCCCGATTTCGAGGGGGTGCCACGGATCCGACAGCATCGGATGGTCAACGAGCTGCTGCGCGATCATATCGACAGCGAGGCGCTGCATGCGATCTCGCTGGTGACCCGGACGCCCGGACAGCACGACGCGTCCAATGGCTGAGGGCGTGCTAACGGTGGCCATGGACGGGGGCCGGCACGGCCGGCCGGGCGGGGCGTAATGGAGCGTCTGATCATTCGCGGCGGCGAGCCGCTGGACGGCGAGATCCGTATCTCGGGGGCCAAGAACGCGGCGTTGCCGATCCTGGCCGCGACCATGCTCGCCGATGGGCCCACCATGGTGGGCAACATCCCGCACCTGCACGACATCACCACGACGATGGAGCTGCTCGGGCGCATGGGCGTGCGTCTCACCGTCGACGAGCGCATGCGCATCGAGGTCGACCCGACCGGCATCCGAGAGTGCTACGCGCCCTACGAGCTGGTGAAGACCATGCGCGCCTCCATCCTGGTGCTCGGGCCGCTGCTCGCGCGCTACGGCGAGGCGGATGTGTCGCTGCCCGGCGGCTGCGCCATCGGCTCGCGGCCGGTGAACCTCCACGTCGAGGGGCTTCGCCAGATGGGGGCCGAGATCAGCGTCGACAGCGGCTATATCCGCGCACGCTGCAGCCGGCTCAAAGGGGCGCGCCTGGTCATGGACCTGGTGACCGTCACCGGCACGGAGAACCTGATGATGGCCGCGACCCTCGCCGAGGGCGTGACCGTCATCGAGAATGCGGCGCGCGAGCCGGAGGTGGTGGACCTGGCGAACTGCCTCAATGCCATGGGGGCGGATGTACGCGGCGCCGGCTCGGACACCATCGAGATACACGGCGTCGAGCGCCTCCACGGCACGCACTACGACGTCCTGCCAGACCGCATCGAGACCGGGACCTACCTTGTGGCCGCGGCGATGACCGGCGGGCGGGTCCGGCTCAAGGATACGGCCCCGGAGCTGCTGGACGCGGTCCTCGCCAAGCTCGGTGAGGCGGGTGCGGAGATCGCCGTCGAGGGGCGCACCATCGACCTCGCAATGCCCGGCGGGCGCCGGCCGCGGGCGGTGAACGTGCGCACGGCACCCTATCCCGCCTTCCCCACGGACATGCAGGCGCAGTTCTGTGCCCTCAATGCCGTGGCCGAGGGCGTGGGCATGGTCACCGAGACGGTCTTCGAGAACCGCTTCATGCACGTGCTCGAGCTCCAGCGTATGGGCGCCGACGTCCGCCTGGAGGGGCACACGGCGATATCCACCGGCGTTCCCCGGCTGACCGCCGCACCGGTGATGGCCACGGACCTCAGGGCCTCGGCGAGCCTGGTGCTCGCCGGCCTGGTGGCGGACGGCG
Organism: Arhodomonas sp. KWT2; assembly: GCF_041949875.1. Taxonomy (NCBI): domain Bacteria; kingdom Pseudomonadati; phylum Pseudomonadota; class Gammaproteobacteria; order Chromatiales; family Ectothiorhodospiraceae; genus Arhodomonas; species Arhodomonas sp. KWT2. The sequence continues at coordinate 94,563 of NZ_JBHFPQ010000029.1, read as the reverse complement.
AGACCTGCGTCGACCGCATCTACCATATCGACCGCGGCTACGAGTGCATCGAGGAGAAGCTCGCGCAGCTGGGCGCCAACATCCGCCGCGTGCCGGCCTGAGGCCCGCGGCCGATCAACCGGACGGTTATGCACGACCAAGACATGCTGACCATCGCGCTCTCCAAGGGGCGCATCCTCGAGGAGACCCTGCCGCTGCTTGCGGCGGCAGGCATTGAGCCGGCGGAGGACCCGGAGGCCAGCCGCCGGCTGGTGCTGCCCACCAACGATCCGGCGGTGCGCCTGGTCGTTGTCCGCGCCACCGATGTGCCGACCTATGTCGAGTACGGCGGCGCGGACCTCGGGGTGGCGGGCAAGGATGTGCTCCTGGAATACGGCGGCCAGGGGCTCTACGAGCCGCTGGACCTGGGCATCGCCCGTTGCCGGCTGATGGTGGCGGGGCGTCCGGGCAACGAGGCCTTGCGCCGGCCCCGGGTCGCCACCAAGTTCGTGAATATCACCCGGCGGTACTTTGCCGATCGCGGGCGTCAGGCGGAGCTGATCAAGCTCTACGGCTCCATGGAGCTGGCGCCGCTGGTGGGGTTGGCGGATCTCATCGTCGACCTCGTCGATACGGGCAACACCCTGCGTGCCAACGGCCTTGAGCCGCTGGAACCGATCGCCGACATCAGCTCGCGCCTGGTGGTCAACAAGGCCTCGATGAAGATGAAGTACCGCCGGATCCGGCCGCTGATCGAGGATCTCCGCCGCGCGGTGACCACCGCGGCGTGAGCCCGGGCGGCGTCCAGCAGCGAACACCCGCCCTGACCGGGCAAGGAGCCATCTGCCGATGCTTGAGATCACGCGCCTGAGCACTACCCAGCCCGACTTCTGGTCGAGCCTGGGCGCCCTCACGGAGTGGAACGACGGCGCGACCGCCCGGGTGGAGGAGGCCGTCGCCGAGATCCTCGCCCGCGTGGCGGCGGAGGGGGACGCGGCGCTGCTCGACTACAGCGCGCGTTTCGACCGCCTGAGCGTGGACAGCGTGGCCGCGCTGGAGGTGGGCCGGGCCGCGCAGGATCAGGCCCTGGCGTCGCTGCCCGGGGCCCAGCGCGAGGCGCTGGAGACCGCGGCCGAGCGTATCCGCGACTATCATCGCCGCCAGCTTGCCGAGTCCTGGGACTACGAGGACGGTCAGGGCAACCGCCTGGGACAGCAGGTGACGCCGCTGGGGCGCGTGGGTGTCTATGTGCCCGGCGGCAAGGCGGCCTATCCCTCGTCCGTGCTCATGAATACCCTGCCGGCCAAGGTCGCCGGCGTGGACGAGGTGATCATGGTCGTGCCGGCGCCGGACGGCGTGGTCAATCCGCTGGTGCTCGCCGCGGCACGCATCGCGGGCGTGGACCGGGTCTTCCGTCTCGGCGGGGCGCATGCGGTGGCGGCGCTCGCCTACGGTACGGACACCATCCCGGCGGTGGACAAGATCGTCGGTCCCGGCAACGCCTACGTCGCGGAGGCCAAGCGCCGCGTTTTCGGGCGGGTGGGCATCGACATGGTCGCCGGTCCGTCCGAGATCATGGTGATCTGCGATGGCCAGACCGAGGCCGACTGGATCGCCATGGATCTGTTCTCCCAGGCCGAGCACGACGAGGACGCCCGGGCGATCCTGGTCTGTCCGGACCCGCTGTTCCTCGATCAGGTCCAGGCGTCAATGGAGCGGCTGCTCCCGGAGATGGAGCGCTCGGAGATCATCCGCGCGGCCCTGTCTGCCCGCGGTGCGCTCATCTACGTGCGCGACCTCGCCGAGGCGGCGGCGGTCGCCAACCACGTTGCCCCCGAGCACCTGGAGCTCTCGGTGGTGGAACCGCGGCGCATGGCCGCGGGTATCCGTCACGCCGGAGCGGTCTTCCTGGGGCGCTACACGCCGGAGGCGGTGGGCGATTACTGCGCCGGCCCGAATCACGTGCTGCCGACCTCGCGCACCGCGCGCTTTGCCTCGCCGCTCGGCGTATACGACTTCCAGAAGCGCACCAGCCTGATCGAGTGCTCCGAGGCCGGCGGGGCCGCGCTCGGCCGGGTGGCCAGCGAGCTCGCACGCGGTGAGGGGCTCACCGCTCACGCCCGCTCCGCAGAGATGCGCGGCGAGTAGGTCCGGCGGCGGGGCGCGTTCAGCCCCCGCCCGTCGGGCGCCGGCCGATGGTCACGCGCCGGTTGAAGCGCCCGTCCCGGCCGATCCCGGCGACAACGGCCTCGCTGCCCGGGCTCAGTCCGCTGATACGGTTGAGCAGCTGGGTCGGTCCGTCCACCGGGTGTTCATCGATGGAGAGGATGACGTCCCCGGGCTGGATGCCGGCCTCGTGCGCAGGGCCGCCGCGGAGCACCCCGGCAATCAGTACCCCGCCGACGTCCGGCAGTGACAGCGTATCCGCCAGCGGCGGCGTCATCGGCTGGACCTGCACGCCGATCCAGCCGCGGGTGACATGCCCCTGTTCAATGAGCTCGCGCATCACGCCGCGGGCGAGGCTCACCGGGATGGCGAAGCCGATGCCCATGGAACCGCCGGAGCGGCTGTAGATCGCGGTGTTGATCCCCACCAGCTCGCCTGCGGCGTTGATCAGTGCGCCGCCGGAGTTGCCCGGGTTGATTGCCGCGTCGGTCTGTATGAAGTTCTCGAAGGTCGCCAGCCCCAGGTGGTCCCGGCCGGTGGCGCTGACGATCCCCTGGGTCACGGTCTGGCCGACTCCGAACGGGTTGCCCACGGCGAGGACGATGTCGCCCACCCGCAGCGCCGTCGAGTCACCGAAGGTGGCGTGGGGGAGTTCTCCGAGGCCGACGTCGAGTACGGCGAGATCGGTGTCCGGGTCGCTGCCCACCACCTCGGCGGTTGCCGCGCGTCCGTCGCTGAGCAGGACCTCGATGGCGTCGGCGTCGCGGACCACATGCTCATTGGTCAGCACGTAGCCGTCGGGGCTGACGATGACGCCGGAGCCCAGCGAGCGCTCCGGGCGCTGTTCCTTGGGGGCGCCGAAGAACCGCCGCAGCTGCGGGTCGTCGAAGAACGGGTGGTGGCGCTGCTCTGGTGCGCGGGTGGTATAGACGTTGACGACTGCGGGTGCGGCGCGCTCCACGGCGTCGGCGTATGACGCCGGGCGCGGCGGCGTGGGCGCGGAGCCGTCCGCCGACGGGGCCTCGCTGACCCGCACGACCGGTGCCGGCGGTGTGAACACCTCGGGGGCGAGCCATACCGCCGCCAGCGCGGCGAGGACGCCGACGACGACGTAGCGCAGTACGAAGCGGCCGATGCGGCTGCCTGGCATAGCGATATCTCCTGGTGTGCCCGGACCCGGCAGCCGCGCTACCATGGCCGTCTGCGCGGTGACGGGAGGCATTATGGTACAGATTCCGGAGCTCGTTCGTTACTGTGACGAGCTGCTCGCGAGCGCGGATTTCCGTGACTATGCACCCAACGGGCTGCAAGTCGAGGGCACCCGGCCGGTGCGCCGCCTCGTCTCGGCGGTCACGGCCACGCGGGACGTGATCGAGGAGGCCGAGGCCGCCGGCGCGGACGCGCTACTGGTGCATCACGGCTATTTCTGGAAGGGGGAGCCGGCGGCGCTGACCGGAATGAAGGGGGAGCGGGTGCGCCGGCTGATGACCGCGGGTATCTCGCTGCTCGCCTATCACCTGCCGCTGGATGCCCACGGCGAGCTCGGCAACAATGCCTGTCTCGGCGAGCGTCTCGGCCTGCAGGTCGAGTCGGTACAGCCGGCCGGCGGCGTGCCGGGGCTGCTCTGGTTCGGCACACCCGCGGAAGCGGGGCCCGAAGCGCTCGCCTCCCGTATCGAGACCGTCACCGGGCGCGCGCCCCTTCAGGTGGGGGCGGGACCCGGGCAGCTGCGGCGGGTGGCCTGGTGCACCGGTGCGGCCCAGGGCTTCCTGGGCGAGGCCGTCGCCCACGGCGCGGACGCCTTCATCAGCGGGGAGGTCTCGGAGCGGACCACCCACGAGGCCCGTGAGCTGGGTATCCACTATTTCGCCGCCGGTCACCACGCCACCGAGCGCTACGGCGTGCAGGCCCTGGGTGCCCGTCTCGCGGACGTGTTCGGCCTCGAACATCGCTATATCGAGGACGACAACCCCGTCTGAACAGCCAGCGGGGGATCTGGAAAGAACCATAAGAATCTGTATAAAAAGGGAAAAAACAACAACCTTTGGCCTTTTCGCTTGACGCTTCGCGGTCGATATTGGATCCTAAGGCGCCTTCGATGGGGCGATTGTAGCCGAGCGCCGCGTTTGCGCAGACCGCGGCGTCGCTGGATCTCCAGCCTTAACCCAACGTCAGGGGGACGTGCATGAATCAGGATGGCGCGGATAGGAGCAGACGCCGCTTCCTCACCGGCGCTGTAACCGTCGTGGGCGGTGCGGGCGTCGTGGCGACGGCTGTCCCGTTTCTGTCCTACTGGCAACCCAGCGCGCGGGCCAGGGCCGCTGGAGCGCCGGTGGAGGTGGACATCAGCAAGCTCAGGGCCGGGCAGCGCATATCCGTTGTCTGGCGGGGCAAACCAATCTGGGTATACCGGCGCAGCGAGGCCGCGGTCGATGAGCTGCCGCAGCTCAACGAGCGGTTGAGCGATCCGCAGTCCAAGGTGCCTTCCCAGCAGCCGCCGTACGCGCAGAACATCACCCGGTCGATACGCCCGGAGATCGGGGTCCTCATCCCCATCTGCACCCATCTCGGCTGTATCCCGCTGTACCGCCCGGAGGAGGGTAGCGTCGAGGCTTCCTGGCCCGGCGGCTTCTTCTGTCCGTGCCACGGCTCGAAGTACGACCTCGCCGGGCGCGTTTATTCGGGCATGCCGGCACCGCTGAACCTCCAGGTGCCGCCGTACTGGTATCCCGCGGAGAATAAGCTGATCGTCGGTGAGCATCAGGATGGGGGGGCAGCTTGATGAGTGAAGGCACGAAGACGACGGGGTTCGTGGGCTGGATCGATCGGCGTTTCCCCCTGACCCAGCTCTGGGAAGACCACCTGTCGAAGTACTACGCGCCGAAGAACTTCAACATCTGGTACTACTTCGGCTCGCTGGCACTGCTGGTGCTGGTCAACCAGATCCTCACCGGTATCTGGCTGACCATGAACTACAACCCGAGCGCGGAGGGCGCCTTCGACTCCGTGCTCTACATCATGCGCGACGTGCAGTGGGGCTGGCTTATCCGCTACATGCACTCCACGGGGGCCTCGGCCTTCTTCGTGGTCGTGTACCTGCACATGTTCCGCGCGTTGCTCTACGGCTCGTACAAGAAGCCGCGCGAGCTGCTGTGGATCTTCGGCATGCTGATCTACGTGGCGCTCATGGCGGAGGCCTTCATGGGCTACCTGCTGCCCTGGGGCCAGATGTCCTACTGGGGCGCACAGGTGATCACTTCCCTGTTCGGCGCGATCCCGGGCGTAGGCGACGCGTTGATGACCTGGATCCGGGGTGACTTCAACATCTCCGGCGTCACGCTGAACCGTTTCTTTGCGCTTCATGTGATCGCACTGCCGCTGGTGCTGGTCTTCCTGGTGGTTGCGCACATCCTCGCGCTGCACGAGGTGGGCTCGAACAACCCGGACGGGGTCGACATCAAGAAGAACAAGGACGCCAACGGCGTGCCGAAGGACGGTATTCCCTTCCATCCGTACTACACCGTCAAGGACCTCTTCGGTGTGGGCGTGTTCCTGTTCTTCTTCGCCGCCGTGGTGTTCTTCATGCCGTCGTTCGGCGGGCTGTTCCTCGAGCCGCCGAACTTCCAGCCGGCGGACCCGCTTCAGACCCCCGCGCATATCGCGCCGGTGTGGTACTTCACCGCCTTCTACTCGATCCTGCGCGCGGTGCCGGACAAGCTCATGGGCGTCATCGCGATGGGCACGGCGATCTTCCTCCTGTTCGTGCTGCCGTGGATCGACCGCGGGCCGGTGCGTTCGATCCGCTACCGTGGGTTCAGCTACAAGGTCGCTCTGGCGCTGTTCGCCGTCGCCTTCGTGGTGCTGAGCTACCTCGGGCTGCAGTCCCCGTCGATGATGATCATGGGGCTGTCCGTGAAGGGGTGGGCACGAATCGGCGGGGTCATGTACTTCGCGTTCTTCGTGTTCCTGTGGGTCTACACGTTCTTCGGTTTGGAGAAGACCAAGCCGGTGCCGGCAAGGGTGAAGCACTAATGAGAAAGTTTGCCGTGGCACTGCTGATCGCGCTGCTGCCGGGGATCGCTCTCGGCGCGGAAGGCGGGCAGCACCTGATGAACCCCGATGTCGACGTCTCCAACACGGCATCGCTGCAGCGCGGGGCGAAGTACTTCGCGAACTACTGCATGGGCTGTCATTCCCTGAAGTACCTGCGCTACAGCCGCATGGCCGAGGACCTGAACATCCCCGAGGACGTGGTCGAGAAGACCATGATCTGGGACGGCGGGCAGGTGCACTCGAAGATGATGAGTGCGATGGCCAGCGATGACGGCAAGAACTGGTTCGGCGCCGCGCCGCCGGACCTCTCGCTGACCGTGCGTGCGCGGGGTGCGGACTGGGTATACACCTATCTCAACACCTTCTACCGTGATCCCGAGTCGGATACCGGGGTTAACAACCTGACCCTGCCCGGGGCGTCCATGCCGCACGTGCTGTGGCAGCTGCAGGGCATGCCGGAGCCGGTTTACGGCGAGGGCAGCGGTGGTTCGCTGCACGTCAAGGAGGTCGAGGTCCCCGAGGGGGCCGGGCTGCTCAGCGAGGAGGAATATCACCAGGTCACCCGTGACATCACGAATTTCCTCGCCTATGCGGCGGAGCCCGTGCAGGCTGAGCGGGAGCGGCTCGGCGTCTGGGTCCTGCTGTTCATCGCGGTGTTCACCGCACTCGCCTACCTGCTCAAGCGCGAGTTCTGGAAGGACGTGCATTGATTATGGCTGGTGTGGCATGCGTGCCGGCCTGGGAGCGCTAGATGGCAGCGGTTAGTCGACGCTCGGTGATGACGCTCTTCTCGGGGCCGACGTGTATCTACAGCCACCGGATCCGTCTGGTGCTCGCCGAAAAGGGCATCTCGGTGGAGATCGTCGATGTCGAGCCCGGGGCGCCGATCCCCGAGGACCTCGCGGATCTCAATCCGTACGGGGAGGCGCCGACCCTGGTGGACCGTGATCTCGTGCTCTACGACACGAAGGTGATCGCGGAATACCTCGACGAGCGTTTCCCCCATCCGCCGCTGATGCCCGTGGACCCGGTTTCGCGGGCGAAGGCGCGGCTCGTGATCTCGCGGATCGAGCGTGACTGGGTGCAGAGCCTGGATGCGCTCGACGAGCTCACCGGGAAGGACGCGGAGAAGGGCCGCAAGGCCCTGGCCGAAAGCCTCGTCGCCAGCGACGAGGTCTTTGGCTCAGGCCTGCCGTTCTTCCTCAGCGAGGAGCTGTCGATGATGGACTGCGTCCTCGCGCCGCTGCTCTGGCGACTTCACCACTACGGGGTGGAGATTCCGGCGAGTGCGGAACACATCCAAGCCTACGCCAAGCGCCTGTTCGGCCGCGAGGCGTTTCAGAAGAGCCTGAGCGACGCCGAGCGGGCCATGCAGGCCGTTTAGCCGACTGCGACCGACGAGGGCTCATGACCCCGAAACGACCGTATCTTGTCCGCGCACTCTACGAGTGGATAGCGGACAATGGCCTGACTCCCTATCTCCTCGTGGACACCAGCGTGCCGGGTATCGAGGCACCGCTGGAGTATGCGGACAAGGGCAAGCTTGTGCTCAATGTCGCGCCCCGGGCGGTCCGCGGGCTCGATCTCGGTAACGAGTGGATCAGCTTCAATGCCCGCTTCGGTGGTGCTCCGCGGGACGTATTCCTGCCGGTGTCCGCGGTCCTGGCGATCTACGCCCGCGAGAACGGCCAGGGCATGCTCTTCGGTGAAGAGGACGAAGGCGGTGACGATCACGATCCGCCGCCGGATGGCGGCGGCGACGGCGACGGTAGCGGCACCGGTGGGGACGGCGGCGGCCGCAAGCCCCAGCTGCGCGTCGTGAAGTAGTGATCCCGCAGCGCCGCCGGCCCCGGCGGCGCTTCCTTCCCGTTCAGTCCGTACCGAACAGGGTGTGGTCGATCAGATCGCACAGGCAGTGGATGACCAGCAGGTGCACCTCCTGGATGCGGGCGGTGACCGTGGCCGGCACCCGGATCTCGACGTCCCCCTCGCCCAGCTGACCGGCGATAATGCCGCCGTCCCGCCCGGTCAGGGCCACGGTGTGCACGCCACGCTCCCGCGCCGCGCCCACGGCGGCAACCACGTTGTCGCTGTTGCCGCTGGTCGAGATCGCGAGCAGCACGTCCCCGGGCTGGCCGAGTGCCCGGACCTGGCGGGCGAAGACGTCCCGGTAGCTGTAGTCGTTCGCCACCGACGTGAGGGTGGAGCTGTCGGTGGTCAGCGCGATTGCGGGCAGCCCCGGGCGCTCCATTTCGAAGCGGTTCAGAAGCTCCGAGGAGAAGTGCTGGGCGTCTGCGGCGGAGCCGCCGTTGCCGCAGGAGAGGACCTTGTGCTCGGCCTGCAGGGCGGCGGCCATGCGCTGGCCGGCGGTGATGATGGCCGGGGTAAGCCGGTCCATCGCCATCTGCTTGGTGCGGATGCTCTCGTGGAATTGCTGCGAGACGCGCTCGTGTAGATCCATCGTTTGCCTTGTTTGCCTGATCGTCACTCGTCCGCGCGGAATGCGTCGCGGAGCCATTCGATGCGTCCGTCGCCGTCCACGGTGACCGCGTCGAAGCGGCACGGGGCGTCGTCGGCGCCGTTGCTGTGGAGATAGTACCGCGCCGCCGTTACCAGGCGACGGCGCTTGCCTGCCGTGATGCTCTCCGCCGCGGTGCCGAAGTCGTTGCGGCTGCGCTGGCGCACCTCGACGAAGGTCAGTGTGCCGTTGTCGTCCATCACCAGGTCCAGCTCGCCGCCGCGGCAGTGAACGTTGGCCGCGCGGAAACGCAGGCCCTGGCGTTCCAGGTGTCGTCGCGCCAGTGCCTCGGCATCGGCGCCGCGCTCCCGTGTGGGTCGGCGCGGCCTCATTGTCGCGGTGCGGGGGTCGTCCAGACCGCGGGTGCCTGGCCGTCTCCGGACGCCGGGGCAAGGCCCGGGAGCGGCGGCAGCGGATCGAGCGGCCCGGGCCGGCGCTGGATGTTCTCCCGGGCGGTCGGCCGAAGCCCGCCGGCGGCGACGCGTACGGGGGTGGGCGTGCGGTGAACGATCCCCGCGTCGTCAATCGTGAGGGTGCCGGTCGCGCCGGGTAGCCCGCTCGCCCGCGCGCTGCCGCGCACGAGGCCGATGGCACGGTAGGCGTCCACGCCGAAGGCGAGGAGCCCGGGCAGGGCGTCCATGCTCTGTGACCACTGGTCGACCGCACTGGTGTGCAGTGCCATCAGAGAGGGGTCGTCGAGGGTGCCCAGCAGCCAGGGCAGCTCCACCAGCCGAAGGCCCTCGAGGTCCTGGCGTACGGCGTCGTCCGCCGTGCGCGGGTAGGCGTGGGAGGTTGCGTACACCGCCAGTCCCAGGCCGTGATGGAAGCGGATCTGCGGCATGATCAGCCGTGCCTGCCGGGGGAACGCGCCTATGAACACCGCCTGCATATCCTGGCGGCGGCGCGGCGAGAACTCGATGTCCCGCCGCAGCAGCCGGCGTAGCTCACGGTAGCGGCGCTCGCTGACATCGAGGTTGAAGAGTTGACGGAGGGTCGTGCTGTAGTCCGATTCGTCCTCGGGGTAACGGGCAGTCTCCAGGATCTTTCCGCCCAGGTCCTCGAACGCCTCGGTATAGGCGCCGGCCACGCGCGATCCCCATTCCCCCGTGGGCACGAGCACCACCGCGCGGTCCTTGCCGCTGGCCCAGGCGGCGCGTGCGGCGGTACGGGCGTCGTCCTCCGGCGAGAGGCCGAAGTGGTATACGCCCTCCGGCGACGACTCGCCGTCGACGGTATTGAGGGTGAGGACCTGTCGGTCGTCGTTGCGGCGCGAGCTCACCGCGCGCACGCCGGCCTTGGTAAGCGGACCGACCACCATGTCGGCGTTGCCGGCATGCTGGTAGGCGGCGACGGCGCCGGCGACGCTGCCTTTGGTGTCGAGGATGTCGAGGGCGGGGCGTTCGTCCCCCGCGGCGTAGTAAGCGGTCAGGAAGCCGTCCCGGATCGCCTTGCCGACCTCCGCGAGGTCGCCGGACAGCGGCAGCAGCAGCGCGATGCGTTTCGGCGGGGCGAGGGCCGCCCGCCGCCGCTCGACCAGCTGGTCGGCGAAGTCCGATGCCGGATGATCCGGGTAAAGTGAATGCCATGACGATACCGCGGATGCCACCGCATCGGTGTCGTCCCCGGCGTCACGCACACGGTTGGCGAGTGACAACCAGCCGGCCTCTGCGCCGCTGTCCGCGCGGCCTGCCGCCTGCTCGAGGCGGTCCGGCGGAATCTGCTGGAGTATGGACCAGATGCGTTCCGAGCGGGCACCGTCGGTGCGCCCGGAGAGCACCTGCGCGCGAATGAGATCCCGGGCGGCGGCGAGCGGCTCGCCGCCCGCACGCCGGGCCTCGGCGCGCTGATCCAGCCAGGCCGCGGCTACCGGCGGAGCGAGGCCGTCCGGTACCGGCGTGAGCCGGCGGATCACCGTGGCGGGGGCGAGCGTCTCGCCGTCCAGGCGCATGCGCAGCAGCAGCCGCAGGCCCGCGCCGGCCTCGCCGGCGTCAGCGTCGCCCACATCGTCGCGAAGAGTGGATGCGGTGGCGTCGTCGCCCGCGCGCGCATAGAGAATGGCCGCCTGCAGGCGCAGTGCGTTCGCCCGTGCCGGTGACGACGCCTCGCCGGCGGCCTGCTCGAGCCGTGCCGCCGCCGCGTCCATCCGACCGTCGCCGGCGAGCCGCGCGGCCTCGGTGAGTGCGGGCGACGGCGCCGGTGTCGGCGGCCCCGGTGTCGGGGTGGTGGCGCAGCCATGGAGCAGCACGGCAAGGACGGCGGCGATCAGTAGCCTGCTCGGGGTGGTCCGGGGCATTGTGCGGGTGTCCTGGGGTTGTGCCGCGCGGCACGGATCCCTCGCCCCGTGCCGGCGCAATGGTTAGACTGCGCCTGGCGGCGGCCGCCGCCGGTCGCCTGTATGAGTATCCGCAGGGTGGAATCAGCGTGTCAAATAACCCCGGACGGCTGTTCGTCGTCGCCACGCCCATCGGCAACCTCGAGGACATCAGCGCCCGTGCGGTAGCGGTTCTCGGTGGGGTGGGACGTATCGCCGCCGAGGATACCCGTCATACCGCCGCGCTGCTCAGTCATCTTGGTATACGCCGTCCGCTGCTCAGCCTCCACGAGCACAACGAGGCCGTCCGGGTGGAACGGGTGGTCGCGGCCCTGGCCGCGGGCGAGGACGTGGCGTTGGTCAGCGATGCCGGCACCCCGCTGATCAGCGACCCGGGTTACCGCCTGGTGCGCGAGCTGCGTCACCAGGGCTACGCGGTCACGCCGGTGCCGGGGGCGTGCAGTGTGATTGCGGCGCTGTCGGTCGCCGGTCTGCCCAGTGACCGTTTCGTCTACGAGGGGTTCCTGCCGGCGAAGGCGCAGCAGCGTGCCCGGCGCCTCCAGGCTTTGGCCGCGGAGGCGCGCACCGTGGTGATGCTGGAGTCCGGCCACCGTATCGCGGCGTCGCTGGAGGCGATGGCGGCGTCGTTCGGCGGCGACAGGGAGGCCTGCCTGGCGCGGGAGCTCACCAAGCGCTTCGAGACGGTCCGGCTCGCCACCCTGGATGAGCTGGCCGCGTGGGTCGCGGCGGACGCGAACCAGCGGCGTGGCGAGTTCGTGCTCATGGTCCGCGGTGTCGAGGCTCAGGCCGTTGCGGACACCGTGACGGTGGATGCGCTGATCGATGAACTCGCGGGGGAGATGCCGCCGCGCCGGGCGGCACGGCTGCTCGCCCGGCTTACCGGTGGGAGTGCCAATACATTCTATCGGCGCCTCGCCCGGGAGGACGGGTGAATCTGGTATCCTTGCGCCGGGGAGTCGGCCGGATGGTCGCTGCGTCTTCGACGTGGAGGAAAGTCCGGGCTCCACAGGGCAGGGTGCCAGGTAACGCCTGGGCGGCGTGAGCCGACGGAAAGTGCCACAGAAAATACACCGCCGATGGCCCCGTGCGGGGCACAGGTAAGGGTGAAAAGGTGCGGTAAGAGCGCACCGCGCGGGTGGCAACATGCCGCGGCACGGTAAACCCCACCCGGAGCAAGACCAAATAGGGGGGCGTACGTGTGGCCCGCACGGCTCCCGGGTAGGTCGCTTGAGGTGTGCGGTGACGCACATCCCAGAGGAATGATCGTCCCCGACAGAACCCGGCTTACAGGCCGGCTCCCCACTTTTCCCCCGCATGACGGTGCTTCCGGGGTGTCCCCGGAGGTATCGGCGTTGCGGTCGTGGCCTTCTTTTTCCTGCTATTCCGCGGCACTCCGTCGAACACTTTAGTGTCGACTCTCCTTTTCGTTCCTAGTGGCATGTTTCAGCGCCGGTTTTCGGTGCTTCCCGACCGTCTGTCGTGCGCCCTGTGGCTTCTTTCGTAAGTTCCTGAGTGGAAGGGAAAAACGCGCGCGTCGCTCCTTGACGGTGCGATAGGGGGTGCCTATAGTGTGTCGCTAAGTGGGAGAAAGTGGTGGGAAATGGAACTCCCGGGCCGAAAAGGGGTAGCGAGTGTTTCGCGGTGTCGCCCATATCAATCTTGATGCGAAGGGCCGGATGGCGTTCCCCAGCCGTTACCGCGAGCGGCTGCAGTCCCTTTGTGACGGTGAGCTGGTACTGACCGTGGACCGCGATCACTGTCTGCTCGTCTACCCGATGCCCGAGTGGGAGACCATCGAACGCAAGCTTGTGGAGCTCCCCGCGCTCAACCGCACCGCACGCCGGCTGCAGCGGCTGCTCATCGGCCATGCCACGGACTGTCAGCTGGACGGCAACGGCCGAATCCTGGTGCCGCCGCCGCTGCGCGAGTTCGCCGGGCTCGATAAGCGGACCGTGCTGATCGGCCAGGGCAACAAGTTCGAGCTCTGGGACGAGGATGAATGGCTGCGCCGTCGTGACGAATGGCTCGCCGAGGCCTCCGAGGAGGAGGATCTGCCCGAGGAACTGGAGGCCCTGTCGCTGTGACCGCCGAGGCAACCCCCCGTGACGACGCACACCGCCCGGTGTTGCGGGACGCCGCCGTCGAGGCGATGGCGGTGCGGGGGGACGGCACCTATATCGACGCGACCTTCGGGCGCGGCGGGCACAGTGCCGAGCTGCTCGCGCGACTTGGCCCGGGGGGGCGGCTGTGGCTGCTGGACCAGGACCCGGCCGCGATCGAGGCCGCGCGCACCCGCTTCGGTGACGACCCGCGCTGCCGGATCCGCCACACCTCGTTCGCGCGGCTTGCCGAGCTTGCCGACGAGGAGGGTCTGGGGGGCGCGGTGGACGGTCTGCTGCTGGACCTCGGGGTGTCCTCGCCCCAGCTCGATGAGCCGGAGCGGGGGTTCAGTTTCCAGCACGACGGCCCGCTGGACATGCGAATGAACACCGGGGCCGGGCCGACCGCCCGGGAGTGGCTGATGGAGGCGCCGGAACGCGAGATCGTTCGCGTGCTGCGCGAGTACGGCGAGGAGCGTTTCGCCCGGCGTATCGCCGCGACGATCGTGCGCCATCGCGACGCGGGGACGCTGCCGGCGCGCACCGCCGCCTTCGCCGAGCTGGTGGGGGCGGCGGTGCCGCGCCATGAACGCCACAAGCACCCGGCGACACGCACATTCCAGGCTCTGCGTATCGCGGTCAACGACGAGCTCGGTGCCCTGGATGCTGGCTTGGCTGCCGTCCGCCGGCTCCTGGCCCCGGGAGGCCGGCTGGTGGTGATCAGTTTCCATTCGCTGGAGGATCGGCGGGTCAAGCGTTTCATCCGCGACGCCAGCCGGGTGGGCGAGCTCCCCCCGGGGGTCGCCCAGGCGCCGCCGGAGCTCGAGCCGTGGCTGCGCCGCATCGGCCGGGCGGTCCGTGCCGACGAGGCCGAGCTCGGTGACAACCGCCGCGCACGCAGCGCGGTGATGCGTTGTGCGGAGCGCTTGCCGTGAGGTCGGGCTGGGCGATCGGTGTGCTGATCCTGGCGGTGGCCGCGAGCGCGGTGGCGGTGGTGTACAGCACCCACGAGAGCCGCAAGGCGTTCGTGGCGCTGCAGGAGCTGCAGCGCGAGCGCGACACGCTGAACGTCGAATGGGGTCGGCTGCGCATCGAACAGGGCACCGTGGCGACTCACGGGCGTATCGAGCGCATCGCCCGCGAACGCCTCGGCATGCGGATGCCGGAGCGCGACGACATCGTCATTATCCGCGCGACGCGCGTGGCCGGGGAGGCAACGCATTGAGCGGTACGCCGCACAGGACAGACAGCACACGCGGCTCCGGGCGCTGGCGGCTCGTAGCCGTCGCCGGTGTGCTGGGTCTGCTCGCCTTCGTGCTGGTGGCGCGGGCGGTGGAGATCCAGGTGGTCGAGCGTGCCTTCCTCGAGGGGCAGGGGCATGCCCGCCATGTGCGTGTGAATACCGTGCCGGCGCACCGCGGCATGATCACCGACCGCTTCGGCGAGCCGTTGGCGATCAGCTCGCCGGTGGATTCGGTCTGGGCCGATCCCTCCGCGCTGTTGCCTGCCGTGGACCGCCTCGACGAGCTCGCCAGGCCACTCGGCCTCGATCCCGCGAAGCTGCGCCGGCGCCTGGAGGCGGAGGCGCAGCGTGGCCGCGAGTTCGTCTACATCCGCCGGCACATTCCGCCGGCGCTCGGCGAGCAGGTCATGGATCTGCGCATCCCGGGGGTCTCGCTGCGGCGCGAGTACCAGCGTTTTTACCCCACCGGCGAGGTCAGCGGTCACGTGCTCGGTTTCACCGACATCGACGACCGCGGCCAGACCGGCCTGGAGCGGGCGTACGATTCCTGGCTGTCGGGTCAGTCCGGAGCCAAGCGGGTCATGCGTGACCGCCTCGGGCGCGTGATCGAGGACATCGAGCAGCTGCGTGAGCCCGAGCCCGGCAAGGACCTGGCCCTGAGTCTGGACCGCCGCCTGCAGTACATCGCCTACCGCTCTCTGAAGTCGACAGTGCAGCGCTTCCAGGCCAGGAGCGGCTCGATCGTGGTGCTCGATGCGCGCAGCGGCGAAGTGCTCGCCATGGCCAGTCAGCCGGGCTTCAACCCCAACGACCGCAGCCAGCTGCGTGGGCCCCTCTACCGCAATCGTGCGGTCACCGACGTGGTGGAACCGGGCTCCACGATGAAGCCGTTCGCCGTCGCCGCCGCGCTGGAGACGGGCAAGTTCGAGCCGGGCACGCCCATCAATGCCGATCCCGGCTGGATGATGGTGGGCGGCAACACGGTGCAGGACGTCCACAACTATGGCGCCATCGACGTCGCCACGGTCCTCCAGAAATCCAGCAACGTTGGTGTCACCAAGATTGCCCTGTCGCTTGAGCGCGGCCGCATCTGGCGGATGGTCGACGCCGCCGGTTTCGGGCGTTCCACCGCCAGCGGCTATCCCGGCGAGGCCGGGGGCCACCTCGCACCGGTGCCACCGGACAGCCATTTCGAGCGGGCGACGCTTGCCTTCGGTTACGGCCTGTCGGCGACGCCGCTGCAGATCGCCCACGCCTACACGGCCTTCGCCAACGACGGGCGGATGCCGATGATCTCGTTCCTGCGCGGCGGCTCCCAGGAGCCGGCGAAGCGGGTGATGAGCGAGAAGACCGCGGACAGCGTCCTGCACATGCTCGAGGGGGTGGTCACGCCCGAGGGTACCGCCGAGCGCGCCGACATCAGCGGCTACCGGGTTGCGGGCAAGACCGGCACCTCCAAGCAGGCGGTGGCCGGAGGCTATTCCGACGACGACTACCTCGCGCTGTTCGCCGGCATCGTCCCGGCGAGCGATCCACGCTTCGTGTGCGTCGTGGTGGTGCGCGAGCCCAAGGGCGACAGCTACTACGGTGGTACCGTCTCCGCTCCGGTGTTCCGCGAGGTCATGTCCCAGGCGCTGCGGCTGTACAACATTCCGCCGGACGAGGACGGCGGCCTCGGGCCGCTGATGATCGCGGGAGGGCGCGGCCATGACTGAGCGGCGCCTGGACGGACTGCTCGCGCCCCTGGGGATCGACGCCCCGGCGCTCGCGCTGACTGACCTCGCCCTGGATAGCCGCGAGGTGGCTGAAGGCGGCGTGTTCCTCGCGGTGCGGGGCGCCGGCGGGCATGGCCTCGCGCACCTGGAGGACGCGCTGGCGCGCAAGCCCGCGGCGGTGCTGTGGGACCCGGAGGGCGCGCCGGACGCCTACGCCGTGCTGGAGCGCTGCGAACGGGCCGGGGTGGCCGCGATCGCGGTGCCCGGACTCGGCGGGAGTATCGGCATGCTCGCGGCGCGGTTCTTTGGCGGGCCCGGTCGGCGGTTGCGCCTGGTGGGAGTGACCGGTACCGACGGCAAGACCTCCACCACCCAGTTTGTCGCCGCTGCCCTGGACCGGGCCGGTCACCCCTGGGCGAGCATCGGCACGCTCGGCTGGGGCCGGCCTGGTGCACTGCGGGAGACGCGCCATACCACGCCGGATGTGGTGGGTCTGCAGCGCCGCCTCGCCGCGCTCGTCGACGACGGGGTCGAGGGGGTCGCCATGGAGGTCTCCTCCCATGCCCTTGACCAGGACCGTACGCAGGGCCTCGATTTCGAGGTGGCGGTGCTCACCAATCTGAGCCGTGACCATCTCGACTATCACGGCAGCGACGCGGCCTATGCCGCTGCCAAGGCGCGGCTGTTCCTGGACACGGAGCCGGCGGCCGCCGTGCTCAACCTCGACGATGCCTTCGGCCGGGATATGGCGGCGCGTACCGGGGCGGCGGTGATCGGTTACAGCCTCGCTGATGCGCCTGGCGCCCGAATCCGGGCCCGCGGGGTGCATGCCGGTGACGAGGGGCTGGCGTTCACCCTGGATATCGACGGCGATGCCGTCGACGTGGCGGTCCCGGTCTTCGGGCTGTTCAACGTCGCCAATCTCCTGGCCACGGCCGGGGTGCTGCTGGCCCTGGGCGAACCTGCCGGATCGATCGCTGCGACGCTCGCCGCCTGCCGGCCGGTCCCGGGCCGCATGCAGGCGCTCGGCGGCGGTGACCGGCCGCTGGTCATCGTCGACTACGCCCACACCCCCGCGGCGCTGGAGGCCGCCCTCGCCGCCTCCCGGCAGCACTGCGCGGGGGCGCTGTGGTGCGTGTTCGGCTGCGGCGGTGACCGGGATACCGGCAAGCGTGCGCCGATGGGCCGGGCGGCAGCCGGTCTCGCCGACCACGTGATCCTCACCAGCGACAATCCCCGGGGCGAGCCCCCGGAGTCGATCATAGACGCGATCCGTGCCGGTTTGCCGGCCCCGGACGCGGCCCGGGCCATCCCGGACCGTGGCGAGGCCATCCGCACGGCGGTGGCCGGTGCACACGCCGGCGACGTCGTGCTGGTGGCCGGCAAGGGGCACGAGGCCTACCAGATCGTGGGTGATGAGGTACGTGCCTTCAGCGACCGCGAGGCGGTCGAGGCGGCGCTGGCCGCCGGGGAGGGCCCATGGAGCCGGTGAAGCTCTCGCAGCTCGTGGTGGCCCTCGGTGAGGGGCGCCACCGCGGCGCCGACGCCATCGTCACCGGCGTGGTCATCGATTCCCGCATCGCCGGCGAGGGCACGCTGTTCGTGGCGCTGCCGGGGCGCCACGTCGACGGCCACGATTTCATCGCTTCTGCCCGGGCCGCGGGCGCCGCCGCCGCGCTGGTGGCCCGGGTGGTGGACGACCCGCTGCCGCAGTGGGTGGTCGAGGATCCGGCCGCCACGCTGGCGCGCCTCGGTGCCCGGGTGCGGGCCCAGGCGCCGGCGACCGTGATCGGTGTGACCGGCTCCAACGGCAAGACCACGGTCAAGGAGATGATCGCCGCGATCCTCTCGCAGGGGGCGGAGACGCTCGCCACCCGCGGCAACCTCAACAACGACCTGGGCGTGCCGCTGACGCTGTGCCGGCTCAACGCCGGGCACCGCTACGCGGTGATCGAGATGGGGGCCAATGCCCCCGGGGACATCGCCCGGCTGGCGGCGCTCGCCGCGCCGGACGTGGGGGTGGTGACCAATGCCGGGCCGGCGCACCTGTCGGGGTTCGGAGACATCGCCGGCGTGGCCCGGGCAAAGGGTGAACTGTTTGCCGGGATCGCGCGTGACGGGGTTGCGGTGATCAATGCCGACGACGATTATGCGCCGCTTTGGCGGCAACTGGCGGACGGACGACGCAGCGTGATGTTCGGAACTCGAGGGGATGCTGACATTCGTGCCACCGCGGAGGCGGACGGCACCACGATCCTGGTCCTGCCCGGCGGCGAGCACCTGCGGGTGCGCCTGCCGCTGCCCGGTGCGCACAACCGGCTCAACGCGGCGGCGGCGGCCGCGACCGCGCTCGCCGCCGGCGCCTCGCCGGCCTGGATCGTGCCGGGGCTCGAGCGCATGGCGTCGGTGCCGGGGCGCTGGAGCGAGGAGGTCCTGCAGGGCGGTGTGATCCTCATTGACGACAGCTACAACGCCAACCCCCGGTCGCTGGGCGCCGCGGTCGAGGTGCTCGCGCAGACACCGCCGGCCTGGGTGGTGCTCGGCGACATGGGCGAGCTCGGCGAGTCGGCCGGGCGGCTGCACGCCGAGGCCGGCGAAGCCATGCGCCGGGCGGGTATCGAGCGGGTGTTCGCCCTCGGGCCGCTGGCCGCGGAGGCCGCGGCGGCGTTCGGCGAGGGCGGCGGGTCCTTCGATGACGTCGCTGCGCTGGTCGACACCATGGCCCGCGACTGGCGCGCCGGCGTGCGTGTGCTCGTGAAGGGGTCGCGCTCCGCGGCGATGGAGCGCGTCTGCGAGGCGCTGAGGCAGCGCTACGGCATCGCAGGGGGGGCGTGACCATGCTGCTGGCACTGGCGAACTGGCTCGAGGGCTTCTACAGCGGCTTCAACGTGTTCCAGTACCTCACGTTCAGGGCCATCCTCGGCACGCTCACCGCGCTCGGTATTGCGCTGCTCGTCGGCCCGGTCCTGATCCGCCGTCTGGTGCGTTACCAGATCGGGCAGTACGTCCGCGAGGACGGCCCCCAGACCCATCTCTCCAAGGCAGGCACACCCACCATGGGCGGTGCGCTGATCCTGGTGGGGATCGCCGTGGCCACGGTGCTGTGGAGCGACCTCACCAACCGCTTCGTGTGGATGGTACTGCTGGTCACCCTGGCGTTCGGCGTCATCGGCGGCGCCGACGACTGGCTCAAGCTCACCCGCGGCAGCAGCCACGGCCTGTCCGCCCGGGCGAAGTACCTGGCGCAGTCCGCGGTCGGCCTGGTGGCCGCGCTGGTGCTGTTCACCAGCGCGCAGACGCCGGTGGAGACCTCGCTGATCGTGCCCTTCTTCAAGAGCGTCGTGCTGCCGCTGGGCTGGCTGTTTCTGCCGCTGGCGTATTTCGTGATCGTGGGCAGCTCCAATGCGGTCAACCTCACCGATGGCCTCGACGGCCTCGCGATCCTGCCCAGCGTGCTCGTGGGCGGCGCACTGGGCGTTTTCGCCTACGCCACCGGCCATGCCAACTTCGCCACCTACCTCGGCATCCCGTTCATCCACGGCGTCGGCGAGGTCGTGGTGTTCTGCGGTGCCCTGGTGGGGGCGGGGCTGGGCTTTCTCTGGTTCAACACGTACCCGGCGCAGGTGTTCATGGGCGACGTCGGCGCGCTTGCGCTGGGGGCGGCCCTGGGCACCATCGCGGTGGTCGTCCGCCAGGAGCTGGTGCTGTTCATCATGGGCGGCGTGTTCGTCGTCGAGACGGTCTCGGTGATGCTGCAGGTGGCCTCGTACCGGCTTACCGGGCGGAGGATCTTCCGCATGGCGCCGTTGCATCACCACTTCGAGCTCAAGGGCTGGCCGGAGCCGCGGGTCATCGTGCGGTTCTGGATCATCACGGTCGTGCTCGTGCTCATCGGTCTGGCAACACTGAAGCTGCGCTGATGATGGCAATAAAGGACCACAACCCGGAGAACGCGCGCCGCGCGACGGTGGTCGGCCTCGGCGAGACCGGCTACGCCTGTGCGCGCCATCTCCGGCGCCAGGGCTGGCGGGTGGCGGTAACGGATACACGTGCCGAGCCGCCGTATGCGGCCCGGCTGCGTGACGAGCACCCGGAGATCATCCAGGCCGTCGGTGACCTCGATGCCGCGCTGCTGCGGGGGGGCGACACCGTGGTCCTGAGCCCCGGGGTCGATCCCAGGGTGCCGGCGATCGCCGCTGCCCGGGCCGCCGGCGTGGAGGTGATCGGCGAGATCGAGCTGTTCGCCCGCGCGGCCGAGGCCCCGGTGATCGCTGTCACCGGTTCCAACGGCAAGAGCACGGTAACCACGCTCGTCGCCGCGATGATCCAGGAGGCGGGGCTGAATGCCGCGGCGGGCGGAAACCTGGGGCCTGCGGCGCTGGCACTGCTCGAGCGTCCGGTCCCGAACTATTACGTCCTCGAGCTCTCCAGTTTCCAGCTCGAGACCGTCACCAGCCTGGCGCCGGCGGCATCGGTGGTACTCAACGTCAGCGCCGATCACATGGACCGCTACGACGGGCTGGGCGACTACGCGGCCACCAAGGCGCGGATCTACGAGCGCGCGGCGACCGCCGTGATCAACCGCGACGATCGGGTGGTCGCCGCCATGGCCCACGGTCCGCACTCCGTGGGCTTTACCACGGGGCGGCCGCAGGGCTGTGACTGGGGGATTGCCGACGGCCGTTTCACCCGCGGCCACAGCCCGTGCGCACCGGTGGAGGCGCTGGCGCTGCCGGGCACGCACAACCGTGCCAACGCCCTGGCCGCGCTGGCGCTGGGTGACGCCATCGGCCTGGCCTGGGCGGCGATGGCCCGCGCCCTGTCGCGTTACCGCGGGCTGCCGCACCGCATGGCGCACATCGCCCACGTGGCCGGTCGTGACTACTACGACGATTCCAAGGGCACCAATGTCGGTGCCACGGTCTCCGCCGTCTCCGGGATCGCGCAGCCGCTGGTGCTCATCGCCGGCGGTCAGGGGAAGGACCAGGATTTCGCACCGCTGGCGGCGGCCCTGCGCGGCCGGGTTCGCGCTGCGGTGCTCATCGGCACCGATGCGGCGGCGATCGCGGCGGTGCTGGCGGATGTCTGCCCCGTGGAGACCGCGGTGGATATGGACGGGGCCGTGCACCGGGCGGCGGCACTGAGCCGTCCCGGGGACGCGGTGGTCCTGAGCCCGGCGTGCGCCAGCCAGGACATGTTCACGGACTATGCCGAGCGCGGACGTGCGTTCCAGG
This sequence comes from Arhodomonas sp. KWT2, assembly GCF_041949875.1. NCBI lineage: Bacteria > Pseudomonadati > Pseudomonadota > Gammaproteobacteria > Chromatiales > Ectothiorhodospiraceae > Arhodomonas > Arhodomonas sp. KWT2. Next base: position 73,224 of record NZ_JBHFPQ010000029.1, on the reverse strand, counting down.
CGTGCGTGGAGGGGCTGAGCCATGATTGAGCGCGCCCTGGCCCGATTCACGCCGCAGGGGCGGGATATCCCGGCCGCGCTGGACTGGCCGCTGGTGGCGACGGTGGGGGTGCTGCTGGTTTTCGGTCTGGTCATGGTCGCCTCGGCATCCATGGCCGTGGCCGAGCGCGAGACCGGGGCCGCCCTCTCGCTGTTCTATCGCCAGGGGTTCTTTACCGTCATGGGGGTGATCGTCGTCACCCTCGGGCTGATGCTGGTCCGCACCACCGACCTGGAGGCGGCCGGACCGGGGCTGCTCGGCGTGAGCCTGCTGCTGCTGGTCGTCGTGCTGCTGCCCGGGGTCGGCCGCGAGGTCAACGGCGCGGTGCGCTGGCTGCCCCTCGGTGTGGTCAACCTGCAGGTCTCCGAAGTCGCCAAGCTCGGGGTGCTGATCTATCTCGCCGGCTATGTGGTACGCCGGGGCGAGGCACTGCGCACACGCTTCAGCGGATTCCTGGTGCCGGTGGCGATCCTGGCGCTGGTGGCGGGCCTGCTGCTCATGGAGCCGGATTTCGGCGGCGCCGCGGTGATCCTCGCCACCGGTGCGGTGGTGCTGTTCCTGGGCGGGGCGCCGCTGTCCCGCATGCTGCTGCTGGCCGCCCTGGGCGTCATTGCCGCGGCCGGGCTGATCGTCAGCTCGCCGTACCGCTGGGAGCGACTGACCGGCTTTCTCAACCCCTGGGCGGACCCGTTCGACAGCGGTTTCCAGCTCACCCAGGCGCTCATCGCGGTGGGCCGCGGCGGCTGGTTCGGGGTGGGGCTCGGCAACAGCGTGCAGAAGCTGTTCTATCTGCCCGAGGCGCACACGGACTTCCTCTTCTCCGTGCTCGCCGAGGAGCTCGGCGTCCTCGGCGTGACGGCGGTGGTGGCGCTGTTCACGTTCATGGTCTGGCGCATCCTGCGCATCGGCGTGGCTGCGTTCAACGAGGGCCGGCCGTTCGGCGCGTACGTATGCTGGGGCGTCGGCTTCTGGCTGGGGGCGCAGGCGTTCATCAACATGGGCGTGAACCTCGGCCTGCTGCCGACCAAGGGCCTGACCCTGCCGCTGATGAGCTATGGCGGGAGCAGCCTGGTCGTCACCCTCGCCGCTGTGGGGCTCGTGCTCCGGGTCGACTGGGAGCGTCGGGCCGCGGCGGCCGCGGCCACGGACGAGCCGGGGAGGGTCGCGGCATGACGGCGCCCGTGATCATCACCGCCGGCGGTACCGGCGGCCACGTGTTCCCGGCCCTGGCGGTGGCGGAGGCCTTGCGCGAGGCGGATGTTCCGGTGGTGTGGATGGGCACGCCCCACGGGCTGGAGGCGCGGGTGGCCGGCAATGCTGGCATCCCCTTCGAGCCGGTGACCGTGCGCGCGCTGCGCGGCCGCGGCCTGCGGGACACGCTGACCGCGCCATGGATGCTCCTGCGGGCGCTGCTCCAGGCGCTCGCCGCGGTGCGGCGGCGCTCGCCGCGCGCGGTACTCGGCATGGGCGGCTATGCCAGCGGGCCGGGGGCGATCGCCGCCTGGCTCCTGCGCCGGCCGCTGATCATCCATGAGCAGAACGCCGTCGCCGGCATGACCAACCAGCGCCTCGCCCGGATGGCGGCGCAGGTGCTCACCGGTTTCGACCGTCCGTTCCCGGGGGCGCCGGCTGCGCGCTTCGTGGGCAACCCGGTACGCGCCGCGGTCGCCGCGGTGGCGCCGCCGCAGGAGCGTCTCGCCGGCCGCGAGGGACCGGTGCGGGTGCTGGTGCTCGGCGGCAGCCTCGGTGCCCGGGCCCTCAACGAGACCGTGCCCCGCGTGCTTGCGGGCCTGCCGGGCGGGGTGCGCCCTGAGGTCCGGCACCAGGCCGGCGAACGCACCCTCGCGGTCGCCCGCCAGGCCTACGAGCAGGCGGAAGTGGACGCCGAGGTCATGCCGTTCATCGAGGACATGGCCGCCGCCTACGCCTGGGCGGACCTGGTGATCTGCCGCGCCGGTGCGCTCACGGTCGCGGAGCTCGCTGCGGCGGGCTGCGCGGCGGTGCTGGTGCCGTATCCGTACGCGGTGGACGACCACCAGGCGGCGAATGCGGCGTTCCTGGTGGACGCGGGGGCGGCCTTCATGCTGCGCGAGCCGGAGCTCGCGCGGGGGGCGCTGGAGCGGGTGCTCTCGGAACTGCTTGGCGACCGCGATCGTCTTCGCGCCATGGCCGTCCGGGCCCGGGAGAAGGGCCGGCCGGATGCGGCGCGCGCGGTGGCGGATGTCTGTCTGGAGGTAGGGGCATGAGCGATATGCCGCAGGGTGCCATGGACCCGAACGCGCCGGGCGCGATGGGCCGGGTGCGACACCTGCATTTCGTGGGTATCGGTGGCGCCGGTATGGGCGGCATCGCCGAGGTGCTGTGCAACCTCGGCTATACGGTCACCGGCTCGGATCTGCGCGAGAATGCGATCACGCGCCGGCTGGCCGGTCTCGGGGTGACGGTCTACATCGGTCACGACGCCGGTCACGTCGCCGCCGCGGACGCGGTGGTGATCAGCTCCGCGGTGGGCGAGGACAACCCGGAGGTGCAGGCGGCGCGGCGCCGTCGGCTGCCGGTGGTGCCCCGCGCGGAGATGCTCGCCGAGCTGATGCGTTTCCGCTTCGGGATCGCGGTTGCCGGCACCCACGGCAAGACCACGACCACCAGCCTGGTGGCGAGCATCCTCGCCGAGGGTGGCCAGGACCCGACCTTCGTCATCGGTGGCCGGCTCAACAGCGCGGCCAGTCACGCCCGTCTCGGCGCCGGGCGCTACCTGGTGGCGGAGGCGGACGAGAGCGACGCCTCGTTCCTCTACCTCAAGCCGATGATCGCGGCGGTGACCAATGTCGACGCCGACCATCTCGGCACCTACGAGGGCGATTTCCAGCGCCTGCGCGGGACGTTCCTGGAGTTCCTGCACCACCTGCCCTTCTACGGACTGGCGGTGATGTGCATCGACGACCCGCAGGTGCGCGAGCTCGTGGACCGGGTGACCTGCCCGGTACGGACCTACGGCTTCGCCGAGGACGCCGACGTGCGCGCCACCGATATCCGTCAGGACGGCATCGCCACGCGCTTCACGGTCACCGTGGAGGACGGCGAGCCCTTCGAGGTTACGCTCAACCTGCCCGGCCGGCATAACGCCCAGAACGCGCTGGCGGCGATCGCCATCGCCGCCGAGCTGGAGATCCCGCAGGAGGCGATGCAGCGGGCGCTGGCGCACTTCCAGGGCATCGGCCGGCGTTTCCAGGTCTACGGTGAGCTGGCGCTGCCCGGCGGCCGCGCGCTGCTGGTGGACGACTATGCCCATCACCCGCGGGAGATCGCCGCGGTGATCCACGCGGTGCGTGAGGGCTGGCCCGGGCGGCGACTGGTGGTGGCGTTCCAGCCGCACCGCTACAGCCGTACCCAGGAGCTGTTCGACGAGTTCGCGCGGGCGCTCTCGGAGGCGGACGCGCTGCTGATCAGCGAGGTCTACGCCGCCGGCGAGGCGCCGCTGCCCGGTGTCGACGGCGCCTCGCTGTGCCGGGCCGTGCGTGCCCGGGGCCAGGTGAACCCGGTGTTCGCCGCGGATGTCGAGGAGCTGGGTGCGCTGGTCCCGGACGTGGTCCGGGACGGCGACCTGCTGATCACCCTGGGTGCGGGCAGCATCGGCGGCGTCGCGCCGGCGCTGGTCGCCCGGTTCGGTGACGGGGAGGAGCGCGCATGACCCGCACGGCCGGCCAGCTCCTGCACGACGAGCCCATGGCCCGGCATACCTCGTGGCGGGTCGGGGGGCCGGCGGAGCGGCTCTACCGCCCGGCGGATGCGGACGACCTGTGCCGTTTCCTCGCCGCGCTGCCGGCGGACACGCCGGTGCACTGGGTGGGGCTCGGCAGCAACCTGCTGGTCCGCGACGGTGGGCTGCCGGGTGTCGTCATCCAGGCCGGCCGCGGGCTGGCGGGGCTGGATGTGGAGGCCTCCGGCGAGGTAACGGCCGGGGCCGGGGTGCCCTGTGCCAAGCTCGCCCGGGCCTGCGGGCGGGCAGGGCTGGTGGGTGCGGAGTTCTTTGCGGGCATCCCGGGGATGCTCGGTGGCGCGCTGACCATGAATGCCGGGGCGTGGGGCGGCGAGACCTGGGCCCATGTGCTCGAGGTCGAGACCGTCGACCACGCCGGCGGGCGGCGCTGGCGGGCGTGCTCGGAGTTCGAGATCGGATACCGCAGTGTGGCCGGTCCGACGGGCGAGTGGTTCCTGGGGGCGCGTCTCGCATTCGCCCCAGGGGGCGACAACGCCGCGCTCGCCGATCGGGTGCGCGAGCTTCTCGCCGAGCGCGCGGCGCGCCAACCCATGGGGCAGGCGAGCTGCGGCTCGGTGTTCCGCAACCCGCCCGGGGATCACGCCGCGCGGCTGATCGAGGCGGCGGGCCTGAAGGGCCATGCCATCGGCGGTGCGCGGGTCAGCGACAAACACGCGAACTTCATCATCAACACCGGCGAGGCCACCGCGGCGGACATAGAAACGCTGATCGGTCATGTCGCCGCGTGCGTGCGCGAGCGCTTCGGTGTCTCGCTGCAGCCGGAGGTACGCATCATCGGGGAGGAGGCGCGTCATGACTGAGCATACGTGGCAGAGCGCCGCCGATGCGGGCCGGGTGGCCGTGCTCATGGGCGGCTGGTCCGCCGAGCGCGATATCTCGCTCAAGAGTGGGGCGGCGATCCTGGAGGCGCTGCGCGGCCGCGGCGTCGATGCCCATGCCTTCGACCCGCGCGACCGGGCACTGCCGGACCTGCTCGGCTTCGACCGCGCCCTGGTCGCGCTGCACGGGCGCGGCGGCGAGGACGGTGCCATTCAGGGCGCCCTCGAGACCCTGGGTATCCCCTACACGGGTAGTGGGGTGCTCGGCTCGGCGGTGGCGATGGACAAGCTGCGCACCAAGCTCATCTGGCGCGGCCTGGACCTGGCGACGCCGCCGTTCCGCATGCTCGGCCACGCCACCGACTGGGACGGCGTGGTCGACGAGCTGGGCCTGCCGCTGATGGTCAAGCCGGCGAACGAGGGCTCGAGCCTGGGCATGTCCCGGGTGGGCGAGCGCGACGGTCTGGAGGCGGCCTGGATCCGGGCCGCGGACTACGACACCGCGGTGTTCGCCGAGCGCTGGATCACCGGCGAGGAATACACCGTCGCGGTCCTCGACGGCGAGTGCCTGCCGGCGATCCGTATCGAGTCGGCCCGCGGATTCTACGACTTCGACGCCAAGTATGTCGCCGAGGATACCCGCATGCACTGCCCCTGCGGTCTGCCGGCGGACACCGAGCGGGCCCTGGGCGAACTGGCGCTGTCCGCCTTCGAGGCGACGGGAGCCGAAGGCTGGGGGCGCGTGGACCTGATGCGCGACGGCGACGGGCGGTTCTGGCTGCTCGAGGTCAACACCGTGCCGGGCATGACCGACCACTCCCTGGTACCCGCGGCGGCGCGGGTGGCCGGGCTGGACATGGGTGAGCTGGTCTGGCGGATCCTTGCCACCAGCCGCGCGAGGGGCGGGGAGCGATGAGCGCGGTCATGGGCATGAACGCTCCGGTCGGCGTCGACGGCGGCGCCGGCCGGCGGCGGACACCGACGCGATGGCTCGTCGGTGCGGTGCTGGCCGTGATGGTCGCCGCCGGCGCGTCGCTGTTCTGGTCGCACCTGCGCCGCAGTGACCCGTTTCCCGTCCAGGCGGTGCGTCTGGAGGGCGACTTGGCCCACGTGGCGGACGCGGACCTGCGTGCCGCCGTGGCGCCGCACCTGGGTGACGGTCTGCTGTTCGTGGACCTGGACGCCATCCGCGACGCGGTAACCGCCCTGCCGTGGGTCGCCAGCGCCGCGGTCTGGCGGGTCTGGCCCACCGGGCTGCGGATCCGCGTGCAGGAGCACGAGCCCATCGCCGCCTGGGGCGAGCGTGGCGTGCTCTCCGCCAAGGGGGAGCGTTTCACTCCGCCGCAGCGTCCCGAGGGACTGCCGCAGCTCGGCGGGCCGGCGGGTAGCGCGTCGCTGGTGTGGGCGCGCTTCGAGCAGCTGCGCGAGGCCCTGGGCGAGCTGGGCCGGCCGGTGGCCCTGACCCTGGACAAGCGCCGCGCCTGGGTCGCGCGGCTGGACAACGGCATGCGCCTGCGTTTCGGGCGGGACGACTTCGACGAGCGCCTGCAGCGGCTGCTCGCAGCGTGGCCGGCGGTGCAACGCCGCGCCGGTGACCGCGCCATTGCCGCCGTGGACCTGCGCTACCCGAACGGCCTGGCGGTGGAATGGGGACCGCCGGCCTCGGAACCGACAACCGGAGGGGATTCCAAGCGATGAGTCGCAAGCAGGACAGCAATCTGCTGGTGGGCCTGGACGTGGGCACCTCGAAGGTGGTCGCCATCGTCGGTGCGCTCAAGGATACCGGCGAGCTGGAGGTCGTGGGCATCGGCTCGCATCCCTCGCGGGGGATGAAGAAGGGCGTGGTGGTCAACATCGAGTCCACCGTGCAGTCCATCCAGCGCGCGGTGGAGGAGGCCGAGCTGATGGCCGGCTGCGAGATCCACTCGGTCTACGCCGGCATCGCGGGCTCCCACGTGCGCTCCCTGAACTCCCACGGGATCGTCGCCATCCGGGATCGCGAGGTCTCCCAGGGGGACGTGGACCGCGTCATCGACGCTGCCCGCGCGGTCGCCATCCCGGCGGACCAGCGCATCATCCACATCCTGCCCCAGGAATTCATCATCGACAGCCAGGAGGGCATCCGTGAGCCCGTGGGCATGTCCGGGGTGCGCCTGGAGGCGAAGGTCCACATGGTGACGGGCGCGGTCAGCGCGGCGCAGAACATCGTCAAGTGCGTGCGCCGCTGTGGGCTGGACGTCGACGACATCATCCTCGAGCAGCTCGCCTCCGCGCAGGCGGTGCTCACCGAGGACGAGAAGGAGCTCGGCGTGTGCCTGGTCGACATCGGCGGTGGCACCACTGACATCGCCGTGTTCACCGAGGGCGCGATCCGGCACACCGCGGTGATCCCGATCGCCGGCGACCAGGTCACCAACGACATCGCCGTGGCGCTGCGTACCCCCACGCAGCACGCCGAGGAGATCAAGGTGAAGTACGCCTGCGCGCTCTCCCAGCTTGCCAGCCCCGAGGAGACCATCGAGGTCCCCTCGGTGGGCGACCGGCCGCCGCGGCGGCTCTCGCGCCAGACCCTCGCGGAGGTGATCGAGCCCCGCTATGAGGAGCTGATGACGCTGGTGCAGAACGAGCTGCGGCGCAGCGGTTTCGAGGACCTCATGGCCGCGGGCGTCGTGCTCACCGGCGGGAGCTCGAAGATGGAGGGTGCCGTCGAGCTCGCGGAGGAAGTTTTCCACATGCCGGTGCGCCTGGGGCTGCCCCAGGGCGTCACGGGCCTGACGGACGTCGTGCGCAATCCCATCCATGCAACGGGGACGGGGTTGCTGCTGTTCGGCAGCCGGCAGCGCCACGCCGGGCACGGACTCCCCGCCGACGAGACGGCGGAGGGTGGCGCATTCAACCAGCTGTGGACGCGTATGAAGGGGTGGTTCCAGGGGAACCTTTGACGAGGCACGGGTAGAGCAGAACAACAGCCGAAACGCTGCGACTGGAAAGGAGACGCGACATGAAATTCGAGCTTATGGATTCGTTCAGTCAGAACGCCGTAATCAAGGTGATCGGTGTCGGCGGCGGTGGCGGCAATGCCGTCCAGCACATGGTGTCCGCCGACGTCGAGGGCGTGGACTTCATCTGCGCCAACACCGATGCGCAGGCGCTGCGCAACACTTCCGCGAAGACCACGCTCCAGCTCGGGGCGAATATCACCAAGGGCCTGGGTGCCGGCGCCGACCCGACGGTGGGCCGCGAGGCCGCGATGGAGGACCGGGACCGTATTGCCGAGGTCCTCGACGGGGCGGACATGGTCTTCATCACCGCCGGTATGGGTGGCGGCACGGGCACCGGGGCGGCACCGGTGGTCGCCGAGGTCGCCAAGGAGATGAATATCCTCACGGTCGCCGTGGTGACCAAGCCGTTCCCCTTCGAGGGCGGCAAGCGCCTGGGCGTCGCCCAGGAGGGCATCAAGGAGCTCGGCCGCCAGGTCGACTCGCTGATCACCATCCCCAACGAGAAGCTGCTCTCGGTGCTGGGCAAGGAGCTGACCCTGCTCAATGCCTTCAAGTCCGCGAACGACGTGCTCCTCGGTGCGGTCAAGGGCATCGCCGAGCTGATCACCCGCCCCGGGCTGATCAACGTCGACTTCGCCGACGTGCGCACGATCATGTCCGAGATGGGCATGGCCGTGATGGGTTCCGGCTACGCCTCAGGCGAGGGCCGTGCCCGTGAGGCCGCGGAGCGGGCCATCGCCTCGCCGCTGCTCGAGGACACCAACATCTCCGGGGCCCGGGGCATCCTGGTCAACGTCACCGCCGGCATGGACCTGTCCATCGGCGAGTTTGAGGAGGTGGGCAACACGGTCAAGGAGTTCTCCTCCGACGACGCCACGGTGGTCGTTGGCACGGTCATCGACCCGGAGCTCGAGAACGAGCTGCGCGTGACCGTGGTCGCCACCGGCCTCGGTGCCGGTCAGCCCGCAGCGGCGACCCCGGCGGAAGAGGCCCCGCGGACGGTGGCGCGCAAGTCGAGCGGCGAGGTGGACTACCAGCAGCTCGACCGTCCCACGGTGATCCGCAAGAAGGCCGCCAACGACCGGCCGTCGGGTCAGGACGAGGGCGACATGGACTATCTCGACATCCCGGCCTTCCTGCGCCGCCAGGCGGACTAGGCGGCGGGCCGGCTCGAATTGTCCTGAATGTCGTCTCTCCAAGCGTTTGGCCGGGTCCCGTGCGGGCCCGGCCCGTTCTGGGGAAGAGAACGAAACTCGTTCCTTTCCAGGTGTACAATAATGGACCAGTCTGTTACATTAGCGTGATTACGTGTCCGCGTAATGTATCGGGCCGCATCTGCGTACGCGCCGGCACGGATGTCCCTCTCCACCGCGGCGCCACCGGGGGAAGCTCAAGCGAATGATCCGCCAGCGAACGCTCAAGAACAGCATCCGTGCCACGGGTGTCGGCCTGCACACCGGCGAGAAGGTCTACCTCACGCTGCGCCCGGCCGCGCCGGATACCGGCATCGTGTTCCGCCGTGTCGATTTCGACGAGCCCGTGGAGGTGCGCGCCCACCCGGAGAATGTCGGCGATACCCAGCTCTCCACCTGCCTGATCCAGGACGGTGTGCGTATCTCCACCGTGGAGCACCTGCTCTCGGCCCTGGCGGGCCTGGGGATCGACAACGCCTATGTCGACCTCTCCGCCCCCGAGGTACCGATCATGGACGGCAGCGCCGGTCCGTTCGTGTTCCTCATCCGCTCGGCGGGCGTGCAGGAACAGAATGCCGCCAAGCGGTTCATCCGGATCAAGCGCCCCGTACGTATCGAGGAGGGTGACAAGTGGGTCGCCTTCGAGCCGTTCGACGGCTTCAAGGTGGGCTTCACCCTCGAGTTCGACCACCCCATCTTCAGCGACGGACTCCAGCGTGCGGAGTTCGACTTCTCCTCGACCTCCTTCGTCAAGGAGGTGAGTCGTGCGCGGACCTTCGGCTTCATGCGGGATATCGAGTACCTGCAGCAGAACAACCTCGCGCTTGGTGGCAGCCTCGACAACGCCATCGTGGTGGACGACTATCGCGTGCTCAACGAGGACGGGCTCCGCTATGCGGACGAGTTCGTCAAGCACAAGATCCTCGACGCCATCGGCGATCTCTATCTTCTCGGTCACAGCCTGGTCGGCTCGTTCACCGGCTACAAGTCCGGCCATGCGCTGAATAACCGCCTGCTCCGGCGCCTGCTCCAGGAGGCGGATGCCTGGGAGGCGGTGACCTTCGACGAGGTCGAGGACGCCCCGATCTCCTTCGATCAGCCCGTCCCCGTGGGCTGAGGCCGCAGGGCGGGCGCCTGCCGCCGCCCTTCGCGGACCCGACCCCCGGTATCGTCCGGGGGTTTTGTTTTTCCGGCCCCTGTCATATCCGCACCCGACGGCGCCGCGTGTGCCATCATTGGGGCATGAAAGCCTGTCGTCGTACAGCCCTGATCGCAATGGTCCTCACCGTGCTCGCCCTTGCGGCAGCCGGGCGTGCGGCGGCGTCCACTGTCTGGGAGTTGTCGGTCGAGGGGCCGATCGGGCCGGTCACCTCCGCCTACGTGGACGAGGAGATAACGGCCGCGGACGAGGCCGGCGTCGAGGCGGTCATCCTGCGCCTGGACACGCCCGGCGGGCTGGACCAGGCCATGCGCGGGATCGTGCAGAGGATCCTCGCCGCGCGCACGCCGGTCGTTGCCTGGGTCGCCCCTGCCGGGGCCCGCGCGGCCAGCGCGGGGACCTATATCCTCTATGCCTCCCATGTCGCCGCGATGGCCCCGGCGACGAACCTCGGGGCAGCGACCCCGGTGCGTCTCGGTGGCGGCGGTGCCACGCCCTCGGGTGACGAGGGCGGGAGCGGCGACGGGGATGCGCTGCACCGGAAGATGGTGAACGACGCCGTCGCCTACATCCGCGGCCTGGCGGAGCTGCGCGGGCGTAACGGCGACTGGGCGGAGAAGGCGGTGCGCGAGGGTGCCAGCCTGGAGGCCGGCGCCGCCCGCGAGGCCGGGGTGGTCGAGCTCCTCGCCGGCAACCGCGACGAGCTCCTCGCCACCCTGGACGGCCGGCGCGTGGAGACCGCCGCCGGCGAGCGGACGCTGCACACCCGTGGCGCCACGGTCGTGGACCGCAGCCCGGACTGGCGGACCCGGCTGCTGGCGGCTATCGCCCATCCCAATTTCGCCTATATCCTCATGCTCATCGGCATCTACGGGCTGATCTTCGAGCTCGCCAACCCCGGCGCGGTGGTGCCCGGCGTGATCGGCGGCATCGCGCTGCTGCTGGCGCTGTACGCGCTGCAGGTGCTGTCGGTGAGCTATGCCGGGCTCGGGCTGATCCTGCTCGGGGTCGGTCTCATGCTCGCGGAGGCATTCGCGCCTTCGTTCGGAATCCTCGGCCTGGGCGGCGCGGTGGCGTTCGTCGCCGGTTCCTTGATGTTATTCGACACGGAGGCGCCGGGATTTCGGTTATCGTTGGCGCTGGTGGTCGGTGTGGCCCTGGGTAGCGCGATACTGCTGTTCGCGACCGGTACGCTCGCGGCGCGGGCGTACCGCCGCCCGGTGGTCTCCGGGCAGCAGCAGCTCGTTGGCGCCCGCGGGCGGGTTGTCAGCGGCTTCCCCGGGGCGGGTCACGTCCGCGTGTTCGGCGAGCTCTGGCGGGCCGACTGCGACACGCCGATGGCCGCCGGCGCGCCGGTGCGCGTGGTTGCCGTCGACGGACTGCGCCTGCACGTGGAGCCGGCCGATTCCACAGCCGAGTCAGCAGACAGCGAGGATCTATGAGCGATAAGACCTTTGAGCGGGCGCTGGCCCAGTTCCGGGAGTGGTTCGACCGGGCGCGGGCCCACGAGGCCGTGGGCGAGCCTACGGCGATGACCCTGGCCACCGCGGGTGCGGACGGGCGGCCCTCGGCGCGTATCGTGCTGCTCAAGCAGGTGGATGAGGACGGCTTCGTGTTCTACACCAACACGCGCTCGCGCAAGGGCCGGCAGCTCGCCGAGAATCCGGTCGCAGCGCTGACCTTCTTCTGGCAGCCGTTACTCGCGCAGGTGCTCGTGGAGGGGCCGGTCAAGCCCGTCACGGACGCCGAGGCGGACGCCTACTTCGCGTCACGCCCGCGGCTCAGCCAGATCGGGGCCTGGGCGTCCCACCAGTCGGAGCCGCTGACTACCCGTGCCGAGCTCGACGAACGTGTCCGCCACTATGAGGAGCGCTATCCCGACGGGGAAGTGCCGCGGCCGCCGCACTGGAGCGGCTACCGCCTGGTTCCGGAGATGATCGAGTTCTGGTCCGGGCGCAACGGCCGGCTACATCACCGCGAGCGCTTCTGGTGCGAGGACAGCGCCTGGCACCATACCTTGCTCAACCCCTGACCCGCCCGCTCAGGCGCTGCCCTGGTAATCGAGCCAGGGCATGAGCTGCGGCGGCTCGCCGCCGGTGACCGCCGTGGCCGGCTGCTCCACGTGGAAGCCCGCGCCGAGGGCCTCGGCGCGTTCCCGCCAGTGGGCCTGGATCGCCGGCACCGCCTCGGGCGCCATCGGGTAGTCGTTACCCAGATAGGCGATGGCGCCGTCATCGCGCTGGGCGAGCACCGTGTAGGCGAAGGGCCCGACGCCGGGCAGGCGCTGCTCGGTGAGCGTGATCGCCGTGGCGTTCCCGAAGGCCGGGTCCCCGTCGCGGGGCTCGCGGCGCTGTGTGGTATCCGCCAGCGAGGCCTGATCCGCAACGGTGATGGCCATCTCCGCATTATCACTGAACACCCCCGGACGCGGGAGCGTCGGGGTCACCTCGACGCCGTGGGCCGTCAGTCCGGCGGTGTACTGACGCTGGCGCCGCAGCCAGTCGTCGTAGCCGGCAGGGTCGTCGCTGCCCATGTGCCGGGCCCACTCGTCCAGGGTGAGGAACGGTGTCCATGCACGGCCGTGGAGGCCGAGAAAGGTATTACCCTCTTCCGTATGTATCGCCACCGGCTCGTCCGGGCGGTAGAGCGCGCCTTCCAGCAGGGCCCACAGTGATCCGAACCCGGCGTGCTCGAGCTGGACCTTGAGCAGGGCGCTGAGGTCGTGAAAGCTCGCGTAGGCGAGGTTGACCGGCTCCAGGCCGAACTGCTGGCGCACGACCTGGTCCGTGGCCAGGGCCGGCGCGCCACGCTCGAGCAGCCGCTCCTCGACCACCTGCCGCACGGTATCGAGTGTCGGGCCCGGCGCGACCAGCGCAAAGGGCAGGGCGAGCATCGGGCCGGCGCCCGGGCTGCGGCGCGGCGCCACTGCCGGCAGCGGAAAGCGCCCGCCGGCGCAGCCCAGGCTCAGCCGGTGCGGGGTGAACGGCGCGCCGCGCAGACTGCCGCGGTAGACCTCCAGCAGGGCCTCGGTCATGGGCAGGCCGGGCTGGAGCAGCTCGGTGAGGTCGTACAGGCCGCCGGCGATGATGAGCCCGGCCTCGGTCACGGTCTCGCCGAGAATGCGGTGGAGGTCGGCGGCGACGGCCTGGCCGAGGACCTCGGCGGCGTCCCGGCTGAGCGGCTCCGGGGGGCGGGCACCGCGGGCGACGACCTCCGGATCGAGTTCGATGGTGAGCACGGCGGGGGTCGCGGACAGGGCGGCTTGCATGATCTGGCGTATCTCCGTGATCGGCATCTGGGCGGTGGTCGGGGTCAGGCGTAACGGCGCGGCCCCGAATCAGCGGCACCCATTATGCCCGCCTGCGCGTGCCGAATTAAGCCGTATCCTGCGTGGACCGCGGCATTATGCCCGGGGCGTTTCGTCCTTTTTCGTCTAATTGGTGGAAATCAGGGCGTCGGAATTCAAGGACGTGAACAATCTCAAAAAATTACAATTGTCTCCCGCCTCTGTCTGCGATTTAATAATATGCGATCATGGATTGATCGGATCGTGAAACCGGCACTTCACTCGATCGTTTAACGGGGAGTATGGGGTGTTGCCGCCACGGTCATATTTCGTCACCCCCGGATACCGCCGGCCGGTTATCGCGTGGGGAGGCGAATTTTTCGAACACACTGGCTGGTTATTGCAGAGGAAAGAACAAAATGGCGGATCTGGATCTCTCGAAGTACGACTCCCAGCAGCTTCGCGAGCTGAAAAAGGACATCGACAAGGCGCTGGAGTCCCGTCGCCGTGACGACGCGAAAAAGGCGCAGCAGGAGCTGAAGCAGGTGGCCGAGCGCTATGGCTTCAATCTCAACGAGCTGGTCGCCGGGCAGGGCACCAAGCAGACGCGCCGCCGCAGTGGCGGCAAGGCGCCGGCCCAGTTCCGCCATCCCGAGGACGAGACCAAGACCTGGTCCGGTCGCGGCCGTAAGCCGGTCTGGGTCAAGGAATGGGAGGCCGCGGGCCGCTCACTCGAGGATCTGCGGATCAAGTGATCCGCCGCGGTGTGGTGCGGCCGGGCCGCACCACACCGGCCCTCCGGCATGGCGCGGGATGCCTAGGTCCGCGCCGCCAGCCGTTGCAGGGCCGGGCTGACCGTTACCGGGGATTCCCCCGGCGCGGCCAGCGCGCCAGCGCCCGGAGGCAGCAGGCCGTGTTGCTCGCGGGTGCGTGCCCGTGCCGCCTCCAGTCCATTTTCCGCACCGCCGTCCAGGCGCTCTCCGTTTCGCATCACCGGCACCAGCAGCGGCTCACCCTCGTAGCCCTCGTCCGCCAGTGCAATGACGTCGCCGGCGAATCGGCCGCCGTCGTCGTACCGGCGGTAGACCTGCTTGAGGCCGGGGAGGTCCGTCTTGCCCTCGGAATGCTTGGCGCGCGCCCGCTCGCCGAAGTGGTGGAGCTTGTAGGCGGAGTCGAGGAAGGGCTCGTCGGCGGAGGTGTCGACCTTGGAGCCGACACCGAAGCCGTCCACCGGTGCGCCGCTGGCCACGATCGCGGCGATGCGCTCCTCGTCCAGGCCGCCGCTGACCAGGATCAGGGTGTCGGTGAGGCCGCCGTCGTCGAGGATCCGGCGCACCGTGCGGGCGTGGGCGCTCAGGTCGCCGCTGTCGATGCGCACGCCCTGGACACGGATACCGCTGTCGGCGAGCCGGTGCCCGAGAGCGACGGCCTTGTGCGCCCCCTCGGCGACGTCGAAGGTGTCGATGAGCAGGACGACGTTGTCCGGGTGACTGCGGGCGAAGCGCTCGAAGGCGGTCGCCTCGTCATCGTGGGCGAGCACGAACGAGTGCGCCATGGTGCCGGTCACCGGGATCCCGTAGGCGGCCCCGGCGAGGGTGGTGGCGGTGGCACCGAAGCCTGCTAGATAGCAGGCCCGGGCCGCCCACATACCGGCCTCGCCGCCGTGGGCGCGGCGCAGACCGAAGTCCACCACGCGCCGGCCGCCGGCGGCCTCGACACAGCGAAGCGCCTTGGTGGCGATGAGTGTCTGGAAGTGGACGATGTTCATCAGGCGCGACTCGACCAGCTGCGCCTCGGGCAGCGGGGCGATGATCTGCACCAGCGGCTCCTCGGGGTAGCAGATCGTCCCCTCCGGCATTGCGCGGACCTCGCCGGTGAAACGCAGGTCCGCGAGCCGGCGGATGAACGCCGCGCTGAACAGGCCGCTGTCGTCGAGCCATGCGAGCTCGCGTTCGTCGAAGCGCAGGCCCTCGAGCCACGTCAGTGTCTGCTCCAGGCCCGCCGCGAGGAAGCAGCCGCGCCGGGGCGAGCGCCGCAGGAACAGCTCGAAGACGGCGGGCTGCGTCATGCCGTGCTCGTAGTACGTCTGCAGCATCGTCAGCTCGTAGAGGTCGGTGAGCAGCGGCGAACGCTCCAGTTCCATCAATGTCCTCCCAAACAGCGTGGCCCGCCGGGACTCAGGTCCGCAGCCCCACGCCGCGGTTCAGCAGATAGAGGCTGAATGCGGTGAGGCCGACGATGAACAGGATGATGATGCCATACG
This sequence comes from Arhodomonas sp. KWT2, assembly GCF_041949875.1. Taxonomy (NCBI): domain Bacteria; kingdom Pseudomonadati; phylum Pseudomonadota; class Gammaproteobacteria; order Chromatiales; family Ectothiorhodospiraceae; genus Arhodomonas; species Arhodomonas sp. KWT2. The sequence goes on along the minus strand of NZ_JBHFPQ010000029.1, from coordinate 57,683 downwards.
CGGTCCCGATCGGGATGTCCGAGGTGCCGAGAATCCCGTAGCGGAAGGCGTTGACCATGTAGAGGATCGGGTTCACCAGCGATACCCCGTGCCAGAAGTCCGGCAGCAGCTGGATCGAATAGAAGACACCGCCGAGATAGGTCAGGGGCGTGAGAACGAAGGTGGGCACGATGGATATGTCGTCGAACTTGCGCGCGAACACGGCGTTGATGAAGCCGCCCAGCGAGAACAGCACAGCGGTGAGAAAGACCACCGAGCCGGTGATCCAGACATTGTGTACGCTGAGATCTGCGAAGCCGGTGGCGATGAAGGTCACAATCAGCCCGGTGAGCAGGCCGCGGCCGACACCGCCGGCGAGGTAGCCGATCAGGATGGTGTAGTTCGGCGTAGGCGAAACGAGGATCTCCTCGATGTGTTTCTGGAATTTCGCGCCGAAGAACGAGGAAACCACGTTGGAATAGCTGTTCGTGATCACCGACATCATGATGATCCCGGGGGCAATGAACTGCATGTAGGAATAGCCCGCCATCGGTCCGACGCGGGAGCCGATGAGGTTGCCGAAGATCACGAAGTACAGCGACATGGTGATCGCCGGCGGCACCAGGGTCTGCACCCAGATGCGCAGGTAACGGGTGGTTTCCTTGTGGGCGATGGTCGCCAGTGCGACCAGGGTCTGTTGAAGGTAGGCGGGTTGCACGCGATCTCCCCCTAGCGGTTCGCCGGCGCGGCGGCGCCGGACTCCTCGGGTGCATTGCGTTCGAGCATGCGCACGAACAGCTCCTCGAGGCGGTTGGCCTTGTTCTTGAGACTCACCACACCGACGCCGGCGGCGTCCAGGGCGCGGAACAGCGGGTTGAGCCCCTGCTCTACGTGGACCTCCACCTCCAGGGTGCCGTCGTCGAGCGGCAACACACGGTAGCCCTCGATGCTCGGTACCTGCTCGATCGGGCAGTCGATGTCGAGGATGTAGCTCTGCGTGGACAGCCGGCGCAGCAGCGCGCGCACGTTGGTGTTCTCGATGATGCGCCCGTCATCGATGATCGCGATGTTGCGGCACAGCGACTCCGCCTCCTCGAGGTAGTGGGTCGTCAGCACGATGGTGGTGCCCTCGCTGTTGATCTTGCGCAGAAACTCCCACATCGAGCGGCGCAGCTCGATATCCACGCCCGCGGTGGGCTCGTCGAGGATCAGCACCTGCGGCTCGTGGATCAGCGCGCGGGCGATCATCAGGCGCCGCTTCATGCCGCCTGACAGGGTCCGCGAGACCACGTTGCGCCGGCCCCACAGGCCGAGCTCGCGCAGGTAGCGCCCGGCGCGTTCACGCGCCACCTTCCGCGGAATACCGTAGTAGCCGGCTTGGTTGAGCACGATCTGGCTGACGGTCTCGAAGTGATTGAAATTGAACTCCTGGGGCACGAGGCCGATATTGGTCTTCGCCCCCCAGGGGTCGCGGTCGATGGCGTGGCCGAAGACCTCCACCTCGCCGCTGGTCTTGCGTACCAGCGAGCTGATGATGCCGATGATGGTCGATTTGCCGGCGCCGTTGGGGCCGAGCAGGCCGAAGAAGTCGCCGGGCTCGACGTCGAGGTTGACGTCGCGCAGCGCGACCACGCCGCCGGCATAGGTCTTGTTGAGCTGACGCAGCGATAGCGCCTTCATGCGTGATGTCCCGGGGTCGAGATGAGTGGGTTTCGGGTGCGGGGCATGGGCATCACCGCACGGACGTGGCGGACGCCCGCGGGGAATGCCAATGAGCGGCGATCATACGGCATCCGACCGGTAGAAGGCTACTTGCCCGCCCCGGGAGGCGGGCGGCCGGCAGGATGGACACCTCGGCGGTGTCCCCGTAAAATTACGGCGTTACACTCCGAATCGGCGCTAATGCCAAACCTGTGCCAACGGGAGGCGATCTGACGGCGGATCCCTCCCGTTTTTGCGAGCAGTGGAGGATCCCCCTTGAACACGCCTGCCATTCTGGCACTGGAGGACGGATCGGTCTTCGAGGGAGAGGCGATCGGCGCGGACGGTGAGACCGTCGGCGAGGTCTGCTTCAACACCGCGATGTCCGGTTACCAGGAGATCTGCACGGATCCGTCGTACAGCCGCCAGCTCGTGACCCTGACCTATCCGCACATCGGCAACACGGGCACGACCCCGCTGGACGAGGAGGCCGACGGTGTTCAGCTCGCCGGGCTGATCATCCGTGACCTGCCGCCGCGGGTGAGCAACTGGCGCTCCCGCGAGGACCTGCCGGCCTACCTCGCGCGACAGGGGATCGTCGCGATCGCCGGTGTGGATACCCGCCGCCTGACGCGGCTGCTCCGCGAGAAGGGCGCGCAGAACGGCTGCATCATCACCGGCGATGCCGATCACGAGACGGCGGTGACCCGTGCACGGGGCTTCCCCGGTCTCAAGGGCATGGACCTCGCGCGCGAGGTCTCGGCGGCCCGGCCCTACGAGTGGCGCCTCGGCACCTGGTCGCTGGACGACGGCGAGGTGGAGGTCAGCCCCCGTGGCGACGACGAGCTCTCCTGGCACGTCGTCGCCTATGATTTCGGCATCAAGCGCAACATCCTGCGGCTGCTGGTCGACTACGGCTGCCGCGTTACGGTGGTGCCGGCGACCACGCCGGCCGCCGAGGTCATGGCGATGGCGCCGGACGGGGTGTTCCTGTCCAACGGGCCCGGTGACCCGGAGCCCTGTGATTATGCCATCGAGGCGACCCGGGCGTTCCTGGATGCCGGCGTGCCGGTGTTCGGCATCTGCCTGGGCCATCAGATCCTGGGCCTTGCCGTGGGCGCGCGCTCGGAGAAGATGAAGTTCGGCCATCACGGCGCGAACCACCCGGTCCTCGACGTCGATACGGGCCGGGTCATGATCTCCAGCCAGAACCACGGTTTTGCCATCGACGAGACCACGCTGCCGGCGAACGTGCGCGTCACCCATCGCTCGCTGTTCGACGAGACCCTGCAGGGGATCGAGCTGAGTGACCGGCCCGCGTTCAGCTTCCAGGGCCACCCCGAGGCGAGTCCCGGGCCCCGTGACGTGGCACCGCTGTTCCAGCACTTCGTGGACCTCATTCGCGCCTATCGCGGCGAGACCGCCTGAGGCGGCCCGCCGGCACAGCAGAGAGCGACGATGCCCAAGCGTACCGATATCCAGAGCATCCTTATCCTCGGCGCCGGCCCGATCGTGATCGGCCAGGCCTGCGAGTTCGACTACTCCGGCGCGCAGGCGTGCAAGGCCCTGCGCGAGGAGGGTTACCGGGTCATCCTGGTGAACTCCAATCCGGCGACCATCATGACCGATCCCGAGATGGCCGATCGTGTCTACATCGAGCCGGTGAACTGGCGAACCGTCGAGCGGATCATCGAGCAGGAGCGCCCGGACGCGGTGCTGCCCACCATGGGCGGGCAGACCGCGCTGAACTGCGCCCTCGACCTCGACCGCTACGGCGTGCTCGAGCGTCACGGCGTGGAGATGATCGGCGCCACCAAGTCCGCCATCGACAAGGCCGAGGACCGGGAGGCCTTCCGGGCCGCGATGGAGAACATCGGCCTGGCCACGGCCACCGCGCGCATCGCCCACAGCATGGAGGAGGCGCTGGAGGTGCAGGCGGAGATCGGCTTCCCGACGATCATCCGGCCCTCGTTCACCCTCGGCGGCTCCGGGGGCGGCATCGCCTACAACAAGGAGGAGTTCGTCGACATCTGCGAGCGCGGCCTCGACCTCTCGCCCACCAACGAGCTGCTCATCGAGGAGTCGGTTCTGGGGTGGAAGGAGTTCGAGATGGAGGTCGTCCGCGACAAGGCGGATAACTGCATCATCGTCTGCGCGATCGAGAACGTCGATCCCATGGGCGTGCACACCGGCGACTCCATCACCGTGGCGCCGGCGCAGACGCTCACGGACAAGGAGTACCAGATCATGCGCGACGCCTCGCTGGCGGTGCTGCGCGAGATCGGCGTCGAGACCGGTGGCTCCAACGTGCAGTTCGCCATCGACCCGGAGACCGGGCGCATGGTGGTCATCGAGATGAACCCGCGGGTGTCGCGTTCCTCCGCGCTGGCCTCCAAGGCCACCGGCTTCCCGATCGCCAAGGTCGCGGCCAAGCTCGCGGTGGGGTATACCCTCGACGAGCTGCGCAACGAGATCACCGGCGGCCGGACGCCGGCCTCGTTCGAGCCGAGCATCGACTACGTGGTCACCAAGATCCCGCGGTTCACGTTCGAGAAGTTCATCCGGACCAAGCCGGTGCTCACCACCCAGATGAAGTCGGTGGGCGAGGTCATGGCCATCGGCCGGACCTTCCAGGAATCGCTGCAGAAGGCGATGCGCGGCTTGGAGAACGGCCTGGAGGGGCTCGACCCGCGCATCGAGGCGGGCCGCGACGACGCCGCCCAGCGCATTACCCAGGAGCTGCGCCTGCCCGGGCCCGAGCGCATGCTCTGGCTCGCCGACGCCTTCCGCGCCGGCTTCGAGCTGGAGGCGGTCTACCAGCACACCTGGGTGGATCGCTGGTTCCTGGCCCAGCTCGAGGAGCTGATGGCCTGGGAGGGGCATATCGCCGAGCAGGGCGCCGACGCCCTCGATGCCCGGCGGCTGTTCCAGCTCAAGCGCCGAGGTTTCTCCGATGCGCGGATCGCGCGCCTGGTGGGCTGGAACGAGCACGAGGTGCGAGCCCACCGCCGCCGGCTGGGCATCCGCCCGGTCTACAAGCGGGTCGACTCCTGTGCCGCCGAGTTCGCTACGGCCACGGCCTACATGTACTCCACTTACGAGGAGGAGGACGAGGCCGCGCCGTCGGACCGGGCCAAGATCATGGTGCTCGGCGGCGGTCCCAACCGCATCGGCCAGGGCATCGAGTTCGACTACTGCTGCGTCCACGCCGCACTCGCCATGCGCGACGATGGCTATGAGACCATCATGGTCAACTGCAACCCGGAGACGGTGTCCACCGACTACGACACCTCCGACCGGCTGTACTTCGAGCCGCTGACCCTCGAGGACGTGCTCGAGATCGTGGAGACGGAGCGCCCGGAGGGCATCATCATCCAGTACGGTGGGCAGACGCCGCTCAAGCTCGCCCGTGACCTGGAGCGTTTCGGGGCACCCATCATCGGCACGACGCCGGACTCCATCGACCTCGCCGAGGACCGCGAGCGCTTCCAGCGCATGATTGGCGAGCTCGGGTTGCAGCAGCCGCCGAACCGCACCGCCCGCAGCGCCGACGAGGCCCTGCGGCTGGCCGCCGAGATCGGCTATCCGCTGGTGGTGCGGCCCTCCTACGTGCTCGGTGGCCGGGCCATGGAGATCGTTTACGAAGAGTCCGAGCTCGTGCAGTACATGAACGAGGCGGTAAAGGTCTCCAACGAGTCGCCGGTGCTGCTCGACCGCTTCCTCGACGATGCCGTCGAGGTGGACGTCGACGCCATCTGTGACGGCGAGGACGTGCTCATCGGCGGCATCATGGAGCACATCGAGCAGGCCGGCGTGCACTCCGGCGACTCCGCATGCTCGCTGCCGCCGTACACGCTGGCGCCGGAGACCATCGACCGCCTGCGCGAGCAGATCCGGGCGATGGCCCGGGCGCTCGGCGTGGTCGGGCTGATGAACACGCAGTTCGCAATCAAGGGGCCGGAGATCTTCGTCCTGGAGGTCAATCCGCGGGCCTCGCGCACCGTGCCGTTCGTCTCCAAGGCGACGGGCGTGCCGCTGGCGAAGATCGCCGCGCGCTGCATGGCCGGCCGCGGCCTGGCGGAGCAGGGCTACACGCGGGAGGCGGTTCCGGCCTACTATAGCGTGAAGGAAGCGGTCTTCCCGTTCATCAAGTTCCCGGGGGTCGACCCGATCCTCGGCCCCGAGATGAAGTCCACCGGCGAGGTCATGGGCGTGGGCCGGGATTTCGGCGAGGCCTACGCGAAGTCCCAGGTCGGCGCCGGCGTGGTGCTGCCCCGCGACGGGGGCAAGGCGTTCGTCAGCGTCCGCGATGCGGACAAGGGGGCCGTGGTCGCGGTGGCCCGCGATCTGCTCCGCCGCGACTTCACCATCGTCGCCACCCAGGGCACCGCCGGGGTGCTCCGGGAGGCCGGGATCGACTGTGAGGTGATCAACAAGGTCACGGAAGGTCGGCCGCACATTGTCGATGCGATCAAGAACGACGAGATCGCGCTGATCATCAATACCACCGAGGGGCGTCAGGCCATCGCCGATTCGTTCTCGATCCGGCGCGAGGCGCTGCACCACAAGGTCTGCTACACCACGACCCTGTCGGGTGCCCGCGCCACCGTCCAGGCACTGGGCTACTCCGAGCACGGCGACGTGAACGCCCTTCAGGACCTCTATAAGGAGGCGAGCGCATGAGCAAGACGCCGCTGACGGTCAAGGGCGCGGAGAAGCTCCGCGCCGAGCTCGACCGCCTCAAGCACGAGGATCGCCCGCGGGTCATCCAGGCCATCGCGGAAGCGCGCGAGCACGGCGATCTCAAGGAGAACGCCGAGTACCATGCCGCCCGCGAACAGCAGGGTTTCATCGAGGGCCGGATCGCCGATATCGAGGGCAAGCTCGCCAACGCCCAGGTGATCGACGTCGCGAGCCTGCCGGCCAACGGGAAGGTGGTCTTCGGCGTGACCGTCGATCTCGCCGACGAGGACACCGGCGAGGAGAAGACCTATCAGATCGTCGGCGAGGACGAGGCCGACATCAAGCAGGGCCTGATCTCCATCCAGTCGCCGATCGCCCGCGCCCTGATCGGCAAGGAGGAGGGCGACATCGCCGAGGTGCAGGCCCCGGGCGGGACCCGCAGCTACGAGATCGTGGCGGTGCGCTACGAGTGAGCGGACGCCGCCCCGCGGCGGCGGGGCCGCCGCCTCAGGGCAGCGCGATGGGCTCGCGCCGCTCGGGGTTGCGGCGGTAGAACAGCGCGACGTGGCCGATGGCCTGAACCTCGACGGCGCCGGTGGCCTCGACGATGCGCTCGATGAACGCACGACGCTGGGCGCGGTCGTCGGCGACGAGCTTGACCTTGACCAGCTCGTGGTCGTGCAGGGCGCGCTCGAGCTCGGTAAGCACACCCTCGGTCAGTCCGGCGCTGCCGGTGCGAACGACGGGTTTGAGGTCATGGCCCATGCGGCGCAGATAGCGGCGCTGGGTTTCGGTAAGAGACTGCATGCTGGTGATTGATCCCGATGTCCGGAAAGCGCGGTGACGAGATGGTAGCACGCGACGACGGCGATCGCCGACCGGCGGCGTTCGCCGGTCTGCGCTACGAGCTGGGCGTGGTCATGATCTTTGGTGTCGTGGCGGCGCTGCTGATCGTCGGTCTGGACCTCGGGCGCTGGGTCGAGCTGGTCCTGCTCGCCGTGGTGGGGTTCGGCGCCGGGGGCTGGATCGCCGTGCGGGTTCGGCTCGCGGAGCAGCGGGCGCTGGCCGACGAACAGGCGGAGACGGGCGATGGCACGCACCAAGAGTAGCCGGCGCTGGCTGCGCGAGCATTTCGACGACGCCTACGTGCAGCGAGCCCAGAAGGAGGGCTGGCGCTCGCGGGCGGCGTTCAAGCTCGCCGAGATCGACGGCAGGGACCGCCTGGTGCGGCCCGGACGGAATATCGTCGACCTGGGGGCGGCGCCCGGCGGCTGGGCACAGTACTGCGCCCATCGCCTCCGGGGGCGCGGCCGGGTGGTCGCGCTGGACATCCTGCCGATGGATCCGCTGCCGGATGTCACCTTCATCCAGGCGGATTTCACCGAGGACGAGGCCCTCGCGGCACTGGATGAGGCACTGGCCGGCGAACCGGTCTCCCTTGTGCTCTCGGATATGGCCCCCAATATCTCCGGGCAGAAGGCCGTGGACCAGCCCCGGGCGATGTACCTCGCGGAGCTGGCGCTGGCGTTCGCGACGGACAATCTGGAACCGGGTGGCGACTTCCTGGTCAAGACCTTCCAGGGGGAGGGGTTCGATGCCTTCCTCGGTGAGCTGCGGCGCTCCTTCTCGAGCGTGGCGACACGTAAGCCCGGCGCCTCCAGGGGGCGCAGCCGGGAGGTCTTTCTGTTGGCGCGTCAGTTACACTCGTAGTAACGTTGCGGCAACGCCGAAGGCGGCCCGGCGTGCGGGCCGGTGGCAGACATTTTGTGCCTTGCGCGGCATGCGCATGGCACCAGATCGAGGTGACGAGCCTTGAACGACATGGCGAAAAATCTAATCCTCTGGGTGGTCATCGCCATTGTGCTGATGTCCGTGTTCAGCAATTTCCAGGGCAACAGCATGAGCCCGGGGGAGATCCCGTACTCCCAGTTCCTCTCCGACGTGAAGCAGGGGAACATCGAGCGGGTAACCATCAAGGGCCCCGTCATCCGCGGTCAGCAGGGCAACGGTCAGCAGTTCACCACGTACAGCCCGGAGACGGATAACGGGGCGCTGATCGGTACGCTGCTCGACAACGGCGTGACCGTGAACGCCGAGCCGCAGGAGGGGCGCAGCATCCTGCTGCAGATCCTCATCTCCTGGTTCCCGTTCCTGCTGCTCATCGGCGTGTGGATCTATTTCATGCGCCAGATGCAGGGCGGCGGCGGTGGCCGCGGTGCCATGTCGTTCGGCAAGAGCCGGGCGCGTATGATGTCCGAGGAACAGGTGAAGGTCACGTTCGCCGACGTCGCCGGCGTCGAGGAGGCCAAGCAGGACGTCATGGAGCTTGTGGAGTTCCTGCGTGATCCCTCCAAGTTCCAGCGCCTGGGCGGCCAGATCCCGCGCGGCGTGCTCATGGTCGGTCCGCCCGGCACGGGCAAGACGCTGCTCGCCAAGGCCATCGCCGGTGAGGCCCGGGTGCCGTTCTTCAGCATCTCCGGGTCGGACTTCGTCGAGATGTTCGTCGGCGTCGGTGCCTCCCGCGTGCGCGACATGTTCGCCCAGGCCAAAAAGCACGCGCCGTGCATCATCTTCATCGACGAGCTCGACGCGGTGGGCCGCCAGCGCGGCGCGGGCCTCGGCGGCGGTCACGACGAGCGCGAGCAGACGCTCAATCAGATGCTCGTCGAGATGGACGGCTTCGAGGGCAATGAGGGCGTGATCGTCATCGCCGCCACCAACCGTCCGGACGTGCTCGATCCGGCGCTGCTGCGCCCGGGCCGCTTCGACCGTCAGGTGGTGGTGCCGCTGCCCGATGTGCGCGGTCGCGAGCACATCCTCAAGGTGCACATCAGCAAGGTGCCGGTGGCCGACGACGTGGACGCGCGGATCATCGCCCGGGGCACGCCCGGTTTCTCCGGTGCCGACCTGGCGAACCTCGTCAACGAGGCGTCGCTGTTCGCCGCGCGCCGCAACAAGCGGGTGGTGGACCAGCACGATTTCGAGGACGCCAAGGACAAGATCATGATGGGCGCGGAGCGCAAGTCGATGGTCATGACCGAGGACGAGAAGCGCCTGACCGCCTATCACGAGTCCGGCCACGCCATCGTGGGCCTGCTCTCCCCGGAGCACGATCCGGTGCACAAGGTCACCATCATCCCGCGCGGGCGGGCGCTCGGCGTGACCATGTTCCTCCCCGAGGAGGACCGTTACAGCTACACCAAGCGCCGTCTCAACAGCCAGATCGCCAGCCTGTTCGGCGGCCGGCTGGCCGAGGAGATCATCTTCGGCGCGGACCGGGTGACCACGGGCGCCCAGAACGACATCCAGCGCGCGACGGAGATCTCCCGGAACATGGTGACCAAGTGGGGTCTGTCGGACCGCATGGGGCCGCAGTCCTACGGCGAGGACGAGGGCGAGGTCTTCCTCGGCCATCAGGTCACGCAGCACAAGCAGGTCTCCGACGAGACGACCCATGCGATCGACGAGGAGGTGCGACGGATCATCGACGAGAACTACCGTCACGCCAAGAACCTGCTCGAGCAGAACATGGAGAAGCTGCACGCGATGGCCGATGCGCTCATGAAGTACGAGACCATCGACCATGAGCAGATCCAGGACATCATGAACGGTCGCCCGCCGCGGCCCCCGGAGGATACCCAGGGGCCGGCGCAGCCGAGCACGGGCGGCGAGGGCGCCGGCGAGTCGGAGTCCGACTCCGGCAAGGTCGGGCGCCCGGCCAGCGAGCACTGAAGCAGTAGGCGGCACCGGGCGAGCGCGCCCGGTGCCGTGGTTCGCACCAAGGGGATTGCAACTACGGACATGACACGACGGGTCATCGACTGTGGCGGCCGGCCGCTGGATATCTCCCGGCCGGCGGTCATGGGGATTCTCAATATCACCCCCGATTCGTTCTCGGACGGGGGTGATTTCGTTGCCCGGGACGACGCGCTCGCCCGGGCGCGGGCGATGGTCGCCGAGGGCGCCGACATTATCGATATCGGCGGCGAGTCCACGCGCCCTGGGGCCGAGGACGTGCCGGTGGACGAGGAGCTGGCCCGGGTCGTCCCGGTGGTCGAGGCGCTGGCCGGCGAGCTGCCGGTGCCGCTGTCGGTGGATACGACCAAGCCGGAGGTCATGCGCGCCGTGGCTGGCGCCGGCGCCGGATTGATCAACGACGTGATGGCGTTGCAGCGGCCCGGCGCAGTGGTGGCCGCCGCGGACACCGGGTTGCCGGTATGCCTGATGCACATGCAGGGCACGCCGCGGAACATGCAGCGCGATCCCCACTATGACGACATCGTCGACGACGTCGCCCGGTTCCTGCGCGAGCGCGTCGACGGGTGCGTGGCCGGCGGTGTGCCGCGGGAGCGGCTGATCCTGGATCCCGGGTTCGGGTTCGGTAAACGCCATGAGCACAACGCCGGGCTGCTGCGTCGTCTCGCGGAGCTGACCGGCGGGGACCTCCCGGTGCTTGTCGGTCTCTCGCGCAAGTCCTTCATCGGCGAGCTCGTCGACCGCCCGCCCAAGGAGCGGGTTGCCGGCAGTATCGCCGCTGCGGTGCTGGCCGCCGCTGCCGGCGCGCGCATCATTCGTGTCCACGACGTCGCAGCCACGGTGGACGCGCTTAAGGTGGTCAACAGTGTCGCCGCTCCGGATGATGGGGTGCCGGAGGCGGCGAATGGCTGATCCGGCGTCGCGGGGCGCGTCGTTCAGGGCGGCCGGGTAGGGCCGCGCGGTGAACCCTACGGAGGGCGTGCTCCCATGAGCGAGGACAGCAGGCGTTACTTCGGGACCGACGGCATCCGGGGCCGTGTCGGTGAATATCCCATTACCGCGGACTTCATGCTCAAGCTGGGCTGGGCGGCCGGGCGTGTGCTTGCCGGGCGCGGCGCGAACAACCAGGTGGTCATCGGCAAGGACACCCGGTTGTCGAACTATATGTTCGAATCGGCCCTGGAGGCGGGCCTGTCGGCGGCGGGCGTGAACATCCAGCTCCTCGGCCCGATGCCGACACCGGCGATCGCCTACCTAACGCGTACGTTGCAGGCGAACGCGGGCATCGTCATTAGTGCCTCCCACAACCCGCACTACGACAATGGCATCAAGTTCTTCTCCGCAGAGGGGCGCAAGCTCGACGACGCCACCGAGGCGCGCATCGAGGACTACCTGGAGCGTCCTCTGGAGACGGTGGACTCGGCGGGTCTTGGCAAGGCCTACCGGCTGGTCGACGCGCCCGGGCGCTATATCGAATTCTGCAAGCACACCCTGCGCGCGGATCGCGACCTTTCCGGGTTGCGCCTGGTAGTGGACTGCGCCAACGGTGCGGGCTATCAAGTGGCGCCGGCGGTGTTCCGGGAGCTCGGTGCCGAGGTCACTGCGCTGGGTGCCGAGCCGGACGGGCTGAACATCAATGTCGACTGCGGCTCGCTGCACCCCGGAACGCTCTGCCGCGAGGTGCGCGAGCGCGGTGCCGACGCCGGTATTGCGCTGGATGGCGACGGTGACCGGGTGATTATGGTCGACGGTGAGGGGGAGCTCCTCGACGGTGATGACCTGCTCTGGATCATCGCCCGCGAGCGCCAGGAGCGGGACGAGCTCCGTGGCCCGGTGGTGGGTACGCTGATGTCCAACCTGGGGCTGGAGCTGGCGCTGCGTGACCGCGGGGTGGCCTTCGAACGTGCCCGGGTCGGTGACCGGTATGTCCTGGAACGGCTGCTCGAGGCGGGCGGGATCCTGGGCGGCGAGTCCTCCGGGCACATCGTCTGCCTCGACCGGACCACCACGGGGGACGGCGTCGTGTCCGCGCTCCAGGTCCTGGGCTACGCCGTGCGCACCGGCCGGTCGCTGGCGGAGCTGCGCCGCGGCATGGAGCGCCTGCCTCAGGAGACGGTCAACGTCCGTATCGCCGAGCGCCGTGACCCCCTGGGGGTTGGCGGCATCGTGGCGGCGATCGAGGAGGTCGAGGCGTCTCTGGGAGAGACTGGTCGCGTGCTGCTTCGCCCTTCCGGCACCGAGCCACTGATTCGCGTGATGGTGGAGGCCCCCGACGCCGGCTCGGTCGCGCGTGCGGCGCGCTGGCTGGCGGACCGGGTGGCGGAGGAGATGGCCGGCGAGCGCCTGGGTGCGGATTGATTTTGACCGGCGTGCTGGGTAACCTTGCGCGCTTTCAGCCTCGTTTCGGACGGCTCCATGCGACAGCCCCTCGTGGTCGGCAACTGGAAGATGAACGGGGACCGCTCCGGGGCCCGGGCCCTGGCGAATGCGGTCGCGGCGGGTGTTCCCCGGGGCGTCGAGGTGGCGGTGCTGCCGCCGATGGTGCACATCGCCGATGTGTCCGGGCTTCTCTCGGGGGCTGCCGTGGACGTCGGCGCCCAGAACGTCGCCGACGCGGACGAGGGGGCGTACACCGGTGAGGTGAGCGCGTCGATGCTCGCCGAGTTCGGTTGTCGATACGCCCTCGCAGGCCATTCCGAGCGGCGCGAGCATTACGGGGAGTCCGACGCCCTGGTCGGCGCACGTTTCCGGGCGTCCCTGGCGGCCGGGGTGACACCGATCCTGTGCGTGGGGGAGTCTCTCGCGGAGCGGGACGCGGGTAAGACGGCGCATGTCATCGCCCGTCAGATCGACGCCGTTGTTGATGCCGTGGGCGCCGAAGGGGTGGCCCGCGGTGTCGTCGCCTACGAGCCGGTCTGGGCGATAGGTACCGGACGCAGCGCGGACCCGGAATCGGTCCAGGCGGTTCACGCCGGGATCCGCCGCCATCTCGCCGCGGCCGGGGTGGACACTGCCGCCGTACGGTTGCTCTATGGCGGCAGCGTCAAGCCGGGTAATGCGGCGGCGCTGTTCTCGCTCGATGACGTCGATGGCGGGCTGATCGGCGGGGCGTCGCTGAACGCTGATGATTTTCTTTCGATCTGTCGGGCCGCCGTCAAGGGCGACCGGACGGGTCCCGTTTAACTTGGGGCGCAACGCATGTCCTTATACAGCATCCTTCTTGCCGTCCACGTACTGGTCTGCCTGACGCTGGTCGGGGTCGTGCTGCTGCAGCACGGCAAGGGGGCCGACGCCGGTGCCGCTTTCGGCAGTGGCGCGTCGGGCACGGTGTTCGGCGCCCGCGGCGCGGCGTCGTTCCTCAGCAAGGTTACCGCCGTTCTGGCGGCCGGCTTTTTCGTCACCAGCCTGGTGCTGGCGATGCTCTCCGGCAGTTTCGACGAGGTCGGTAGCGTCATGCAGTCCGACCAGGCCGCGCCGGCGGAGCAGGCCCCGGCCCAGCCCGAAACGTCGTCTTCCGGCTCGTCGGGCGCAGCGGGCGGCGGGGAGCCGGCGCCGGCCCCGGCACCGTCCGAATAGGCGTTGTCGGCGGGCGGGCTCTTTGGTATATTGCCCGCTCCTCGGCTGGTGAGCCGATCACGCTTTCCTGAAGCGGATGTGGTGGAACTGGTAGACACGCTGTCTTGAGGGGGCAGTGGCGCAAGCCGTGCCGGTTCGAGTCCGGCCATCCGCACCAACCATCGCCTTGAGCGCGGGGCCTATGCCCCGCGCTATCTCCTTGTTTTTAAAGGGAAAAAGGCGAGGCCGCAAGTTGACAGCGGCGTCACTCCTGCCCTACACTGCTCCCGGTTTGCCGGCGCCCACATCCATCCTCGCGGGCGTTTTCCTTGAGTGTTGGGGCAGGCGGTCCATGGTTGAATCGTATCTACCGATCCTCGTATTTATCGTGCTCGCTGTAGGGCTGGGCGTGCTGTTGCCGGTGCTCGGGTTCATCCTCGGGCCCAGGCGGCCGGACGACGAAAAGCTCTCGCCCTACGAGTGCGGCTTCGAGGCCTTCGAGGACTCGCGCATGAAGTTCGATGTGCGCTACTACCTCGTGGCCATTCTGTTCATCATCTTCGACCTGGAGATCGCCTTTCTCTTCCCGTGGGCGATCGTGCTCGACAAGGTCGGCCTGTTCGGCTTCGGCGCCATGGCCCTGTTCGTCGGCATCCTCCTGGTCGGGTTTCTCTACGAGTGGAAGAAGGGGGCGCTGGAATGGGAGTAGAAGGCGTTCTCGAGCAGGGGTTCGTCACGACCTCTGCTGACAAGCTGATCAACTGGGCGCGCACGGGGTCGCTCTGGCCCATGACCTTCGGGCTGGCATGCTGCGCGGTGGAAATGATGCATACCGGTGCGGCGCGCTACGACATGGACCGCTTCGGTGTCATCTTCCGGCCGTCGCCGCGCCAGTCCGACGTGATGATCGTGGCCGGTACCCTCGTCAACAAGATGGCGCCGGCGCTGCGCAAGGTCTACGACCAGATGGCGGAGCCGCGCTGGGTGATCTCGATGGGGTCGTGCGCCAATGGCGGCGGCTATTACCACTACTCCTATTCGGTGGTGCGCGGGTGTGACCGCATCGTGCCCGTGGACATCTACGTGCCCGGCTGCCCCCCCACGGCGGAGGCGCTGCTCTACGGCATCATTCAGCTGCAGAAGAAGATCCGCCGCACCAACACCATCGCCCGCTGAGGAGAGCGCGTTCTCATGGCCCTTTCCGCGGAAGAGCTCGCCGGGCGTCTCGAGCAGGCGCTTGGGCAGAAGATTGCGAAGCTGGTTATCGATCGCGACGAGGTGGACATCGAGGTCCGCCCCGAAGATCTCTACGCGACGATGCTGGAGCTGCGCGACCACGAGTCGCTGCGCTTCGAGCAGCTCATCGACATCGCCGGCGTCGATTACGCCGCCTACGGTGACGACGAGTGGATAACGGAGGAGGCCACTTCGGTGGGCTTCAGTCGTGGTGTCGACGGGTTTACCACCGGGCGGCTCGGCCTTACCGGCATCTATGGGGTGCAGGAGATCCATTCCAGCACCGGGCGGCGCTTCGCGGCCGTCTACCAGCTGCTCTCGCTCAGCCACAATCACCGCGTGCGGGTGCGCTGCTATGCCGCGGATGACAACTTCCCGGTCGTCGATTCCGTGGTTCCGATCTGGAGCTGTGCGAACTGGTTCGAGCGCGAGGCCTTCGATCTCTACGGCATCGTCTTCGACGGCCACCCGGACCTGCGGCGCATCCTCACCGATTACGGCTTTGTCGGGCACCCGTTCCGCAAGGACTTCCCGCTGATCGGCAATGTCGAAGTCCGTTTCGACGAGGAGCGCGGGCGCGTGGTCTACGAGCCCGTCAGTATCGAGCCGCGGGTGACCGTGCCCCGCGTGGTTCGCGAGGACAATCGCTACGCGCAGCCCGCGCCGCAGCAGGAGGGTGGCGCTGATGCCTGAGATCAGCAGCTATACGATCAACTTCGGTCCCCAGCACCCGGCCGCACACGGTGTGCTGCGTCTGGTGCTCGAGCTGGACGGCGAGGTCGTACGCCGGGCCGACCCCCATATCGGCCTGCTGCACCGTGCGACGGAGAAGCTCGCCGAGACCAAGCCGTTCAACCACAGTATCGGCTACATGGACCGGCTCGACTACGTTTCGATGATGTGCAACGAGCACGGATACGTGTCGGCCATCGAGAAGCTGCTCGGCATCGAGCCGCCGGTCCGTGCCCAGTACATCCGCGTGATGTTCGACGAGATCACGCGGATCCTGAACCACCTCATGTGGATCGGCGCCCATGGACTGGACGTCGGTGCGATGACGGTCTTTCTCTATGCCTTCCGTGAGCGCGAGGAGCTCATGGACTGCTACGAGGCGGTCAGCGGGGCACGCATGCACGCGACCTACTACCGCCCGGGCGGTGTCCACCGTGACCTGCCGCAGCAGATGAGCCGCTACGAGCCCTCGCCACACCGCTCGGAGGCCGACCTCAAGCGGCTGAACCGTGATCGCGAGGGGTCGATGCTCGACTTCCTCGACGCCTTCTGCGAGCGCTATCCGAAGGTGATCGACGAGTTCGAGACCCTCCTCACCGACAACCGGATCTGGAAGCAGCGGCTCGTCGACGTTGCCGTGGTCTCGCCGGAGCGCGCACTGCAGCTCGGCTTTACCGGGCCGATGGTGCGCGGCTCGGGGATCGAGTGGGACCTGCGCAAGAAGCAGCCCTACGAGGTCTACGACCGCCTCGATTTCGATATCCCGGTGGGCACCAACGGCGACTGCTATGACCGCTACCTGGTGCGCATCGAGGAGATGCGCCAGTCGGTGCGCCTGATCAAGCAGTGCGTGGACTGGCTGCGGCGCAACGACGGTCCGGTTCGGCTGGAGGACCACAAGGTCACGCCGCCGACCCGTGAGCAGATGAAGGACGACATGGAGTCCCTCATCCACCACTTCAAGCTGTTCACCGAGGGTTACAGCGTCCCGTCGGGCGAGGTCTATGCCGCGGTCGAGGCCCCTAAGGGCGAGTTTGGCTGCTACCTCGTCTCCGACGGCGCGAACAAGCCCTACCGGGTGAAACTCCGTGCCCCCGGGTTCCCGCACATGGCGGCGATGGATGAACTCGCGAGCGGGCACATGATCGCTGACGTCGTGACCATCATGGGCACGCTGGATATCGTATTCGGGGAGGTCGACCGGTGAGTTCGGAGCAACTGGCGGAAAAGTACCTCACCGCGCACCAGCGCGAGGAAATCGACCACTGGCTCGCGAAGTACCCGGACGACGACAAGGGGCGGCGTTCCGCCGTGATCCCGGCGCTGCACATTGCCCAGGAGGGTAACGGCGGCTGGCTGTCCCGGGAGCTCATCGACGCGGTGGCGGAGTACCTGGGGCTGCCCACGACCAAGGTCTATGAGGTCGCCACCTTCTACTCGATGTTCGACACCTCGCCGGTGGGCCGCCACAAGGTCAACGTCTGCACCAACGTCTCGTGCATGCTCCGCGGCGGCGAGGAGCTCCTCGCCCATATCGAGGAGCGTCTCGGCATCACGGTGGGGGAGACCACCGCGGACGGGCGCGTCACCCTCAAGCACGAGGATGAGTGTCTCGCCGGTTGCACGGGCGCGCCCATGATGCTTGTCGATGAGGTCTATCACACGAACCTCACGCCGGAGAAAGTGGACGAGATCCTGGAGAACCTGGAGTAGCCATGGCTAACGAGGTCTGTTACGCGACGCTGCAATTCGACGAGCCGTGGACGCTCGAGAATTACCTCAAGGTCGGCGGCTACCAGGCGCTGCAGCGTGTGCTCAAAGAGGGCATGTCGCGGGACGACGTCATCGAGGAGGTCAAGAAGTCCTCCCTGCGCGGCCGCGGCGGTGCCGGCTTCCCGGCGGGGATGAAGTGGAGCTTCATGCCCAAGGATGCCCCGGGGCCGAAGTACCTGCTGTGCAACTCCGACGAGTCGGAGCCGGGTACGTGCAAGGATCGCGATATCCTGCGCTATAACCCCCATGCGCTGATCGAAGGCATGGTTATCGCCGGCTACGCCATGGGCGCGACCCATGGGTACAACTACCTGCGCGGCGAGTTCATGAAGGAACCGTTCGAGCGCATGGAGCAGGCACTGGCGGAGGCGCGCGAGCAGGGCTACGTGGGCGAGGACATCCTCGGTTCCGGCTTCGACTTCGAGCTCTACAACCACCTCGGCGCGGGTGCCTACATCTGCGGCGAGGAGTCGGCCCTGATGGAGTCGCTGGAGGGCAAGAAGGGCCAGCCCCGCAACAAGCCGCCGTTCCCGGCGCAGTTCGGCGTCTATGGCCGGCCGACGACGATCAACAACACCGAGACCCTGGCCTCCGTGCCCTCCGTGATCCGCAACGGTGCGGACTGGTTCCTGGATCTCGGCATCCCCAATGCCGGCGGCACCAAGATCTTCTCGGTCTCCGGGCATGTGGAGCGGCCCGGTAACTTCGAGATCCCGCTGGGCACGCCGTTCAGTGACCTCCTGGAGATGGCCGGCGGCATGCGCGGTGGGCGCAAGCTCAAGGCCGCGATCCCCGGAGGCTCGTCCATGCCCATTCTCCCGGCCGACGTGCTGATGGAGATGAACATGGACTACGACTCCATCCAGAAGGCCGGGTCCGGCCTGGGCTCGGGTGCGGTCGTGGTAATGGACGAGACCACCGACATGGTCAAGATGCTGATGCGCATCTCCCGGTTCTACTACGCCGAGTCCTGCGGTCAGTGCACCCCGTGTCGCGAGGGCACGGGCTGGATGCACCGGGTGATCAAGCGCATCTACGAGGGTCGTGGTCGCGCCGAGGACCTGGAGCTGCTCGAGGCGGCGGCGGGCCAGATCGCCGGGCATACCATCTGTGCCTTCGGCGAGGCGGCGGCGTGGCCGGTGCAGGGGGT
The DNA here is from genome assembly GCF_041949875.1 of Arhodomonas sp. KWT2. Taxonomy (NCBI): domain Bacteria; kingdom Pseudomonadati; phylum Pseudomonadota; class Gammaproteobacteria; order Chromatiales; family Ectothiorhodospiraceae; genus Arhodomonas; species Arhodomonas sp. KWT2. The sequence continues at coordinate 39,118 of NZ_JBHFPQ010000029.1, read as the reverse complement.
GCTCAAATACTGGCGCCACGAGTTCGAGTACTACATCGAGCACAAGCGCTCCATGGTTGAGGCGGCAGCATGAACGCGAAGGTCGAGGAAACGAAGCCGGACACCGTCACCGTCACCATCGACGGCCGCGAGGTCGCCGCGCCCAAGGGCGCAACGATCATCCAGGTCGCCGACGAGCAGGGCATCGACATCCCGCGCTTTTGCTATCACCGCAAGCTCTCGGTGCCGGCGAACTGCCGCATGTGCCTGGTGGACGTGGAGATGAACGGGCGCCCGGCGCCCAAGCCGCTTCCCGCCTGCGCCACCGCCGTAGGTGACGGGATGACGGTCTCCACGCAGTCCGAGCGCGCGCTCAAGGCGCAGCGCGGCGTGATGGAGTTCCTCCTGATCAATCATCCGCTGGACTGCCCGATCTGCGATCAGGGCGGCGAGTGCGAGCTCCAGGACGTCTCCATGGGCTACGGCCGGAGTGTCTCCCGCTTCGTCGAGCGCAAGCGCTCGGTCAAGGACGAGGACCTGGGCCCACTCGTTGCCACGGAGATGACGCGCTGCATTCATTGCACCCGTTGTGTGCGTTTCCTCGACGAAATCGCCGGGACCTCGGAGCTCGGCGGCATGTACCGCGGCGAGCACATGGAGATCGGCACCTGGGTCGGGCATGGTGTTCACTCCGAGCTCTCGGGCAACATCATCGACCTCTGCCCGGTGGGCGCGCTGACCAACAAGCCCTTCCGCTTCCGGGCCCGTGCCTGGGAGATGCTCAGTCACCCCTCGGTGAGTCCCCATGACCCCGTCGGCGCCAATCTGAACCTCCATCACGTGCGCGGGACGATCAAGCGTGTCGTGCCGCGGGAGAACGAGTCGGTCAACGAGAACTGGATTGCCGACCGCGACCGCTTCGGTTACCAGGGTGTCTACAGCGAGGACCGACTCGCCCGGCCGATGATCAAGCTCGACGGCCAGTGGCGCGAGACGGACTGGGAGACGGCGCTGGAGCACACCGTCTCGGCGCTCAAGTCCGTGGTCTCGCGCCACGGCGGCGAGGCCCTGGGCGCGCTGGTCTCGCCCTCGGCCACCACCGAAGAGATGTACCTGCTGGCGCGTCTGGTCCGTGACCTGGGCAGCGACAGCATCGATCATCGCCTGCGCCAGGCCGATTTCCGGGACGATGATCACGCCCCCGAGCGCCCGTCGCTGGGGCGGCCCATCGCGGACTTCGAGAGCGTGGACGCGGCATTCGTGGTCGGTGGCTATCCCCGCTGGGAGGTGCCGCTGCTCAACCACCGGCTCCGCCAGGCCAGCCTGCGCGGCGGTGACGTCATGTTCCTCAACCCGCGTGCTCACGACTGGAACTTCCGTCCGACCCTGGAGCACGTGGTCCATCCCGGTGCCATGGTCGAGGCGGCAGCGGCCGTCGCGACCGCGCTGGCAGAGAGCCGGGGCGAGTCCCTGCCGCAGTGGGTCGCCGCCTATGGTGCCACGGTCGGGGACGAGCACCGCCGCATTGCGGATGCGCTCGCCAATGCCGGGGATGCCGCCGTGCTCACCGGCGGGCTCGTCGAGGGCCATCCGGCGGGCGCCGAGCTGCGCGCGCTGGCGGCCTACGTGGCCCGCACTGCCGGCGCGTCCTTCGGTGTCCTGACGGCCGGGGGCAACAGTGCCGGCGGCTGGCTCGCGGGCGCCGTGCCCCACCGTCAGGTTGGTGGCGGACAGGGCCGCGGCCGGGATGCCGGGGCGATGATCCGCGAGGGCATGTCCGGATTCATCACCCTGGGCGTGGAGCCGGAACACGATTTCTGGAACGGCGCCGCCGCGGAGCGGGCGCTCGGTGAGGCGGAGTTCGCGCTGGCGCTCAGCCCCTGGGCGACGCCGCGCATGAAGGCCTGGGCGGACGTCATCCTGCCGGTGGCGAGCTTCGGCGAGACCGCCGGAACGCTGGTCAACGCCCAGGGTGACTGGCAGACCTTCGCGGGCGTCGGCCGTCCGGTGGGCGAGGCCCGTCCGGCCTGGCGTCTGCTGCGGGTGCTCGGCAACCTGCTGGATCTGGACGGCTACGACTACCAGGCACCGGACGAGATCCACGCCGATCTGCGCGGGCGGGTCCGCGGCGGCGAGCCGGACATGCTCGCGTGGGAAAACGATACCCTCGAACCGCGCTCGCCCTCCGGGCTGATGCGTGCCGGCGGCGTCGCGCTCTATGGCACCGACGCGCTGGTGCGCCGCGGCGAGGCCCTGCAGCGGACCTCGCAGGCGCGTCCGGCGAGTGCGGTGCTGGCCCCGGCGACCGCCGCGGCGCTGGGTATCAACGAGGGCGAGACCGTTGAGGTGCGCCAGGGCGAGGCGACGAGCCGTCTGACCGTGACGGTGGACGCCGCGGTCCCGGCGGAGACCGTCTGGGTGGATGCCGGGCTGCAGGGCAGCGAGGCCCTGGGGCCGCTGATGGGTGAGGTCACGGTCACGCGCGTGTGAGCATGCGCGGCTGCATCGAGGGCAAAGCGAGACAGGCATGGCTGAAATACTCGAGCTAGTATGGATTCTGGCGAAAATCGTGGTGCTGCTGGTGCCGCTGTTGATCGCCGTGGCGTACATGACCTATGCCGAACGCAAGGTCATCGGCTGGATCCAGCTGCGCCGCGGCCCCAACCGCGTGGGGGCCTATGGACTGCTGCAGCCGTTCGCGGACGCGCTCAAGCTCATGCTCAAGGAGATCGTGCTGCCGCTGAACGCGAACCGCGGCCTGTTCGTGATCGCCCCCATGCTCTCGATCATGCCGGCGCTCGCGGCCTGGGCGGTGCTGCCCGTCGGCCAGGGGCTGGTGATCGCGGACGTCAACGCCGGCCTGCTCTATGTCCTCGCGATGGCCTCGCTCGGTGTCTACGGCGTTATCGTCGCCGGGTGGGCCTCCAACTCGAAGTACGCGCTTCTCGGCGCGCTGCGCGCCGGCGCCCAGGTGGTTTCCTACGAGATCGCCATGGGTTTCGCCCTGGTGGGCGTGCTCATGGCCTCGGGCAGCCTCAATATCAGTGAGATCGTCGAGGCCCAGGCCGGCCCGATCTGGAACTGGTTCTGGCTGCCGCTGCTGCCGCTGTTCATCGTCTACTGGATCTCCGGCGTTGCCGAGACCAACCGTTTGCCGTTCGACGTCGCCGAGGGCGAGTCGGAGATCGTTGCGGGCTTCCACGTGGAATACTCGGGCATGGCGTTCGCCGTGTTCTTCCTCGCCGAGTACGCCAACATGATCCTGATCTCCGGGCTCGCGGCGATCATGTTCCTCGGTGGCTGGTACTCGCCGTTTCACGGTCTGCCGGTGCTCGGCCCGATCTTCGATCTGGTCCCGGGCATGATCTGGTTCTGCCTGAAGGTGGCGTTCTTCCTGTTCTGCTACATCTGGTTCCGCGGCACATTCCCGCGCTATCGCTACGACCAGATCATGCGGCTCGGCTGGAAGGTGCTGATCCCGGTGACCGTGGTCTGGCTGGTCGTCGAGTCGGTGTTCATTCTCACCGGGTTCGGCCCCTGGTTCTGAGCTGGAGGCTCCCATGCAAGCGATTCGCGACTTCTTCAACAGCTTCCTGCTGGTCGAGCTGCTCAAGGGCCTGAAGCTCACCGGCCGGCATCTGTTCGACGCGAAGTACACCATCGAGTACCCGGACGAGCGCGCCCCCCAGTCGCCGCGTTTCCGCGGGCGGCACGCTCTGCGCCGCTATCCCAACGGCGAGGAGCGCTGTATCGCCTGCAAGCTCTGCGAGGCGGTCTGTCCGGCACTGGCGATCACCATCGAGTCCGAACCGCGCGAGGACGGTACGCGGCGGACCACGCGTTACGACATCGACCTGTTCAAGTGCATCTACTGTGGCTTCTGCGAGGAATCCTGCCCGGTGGACTCGATCGTCGAGACCCGCGAGTTCGAGTACCACTTCGAGGAGCGCGGTGAGCAGATCGTGAACAAGCAGCAGCTGCTGGCGTTCGGTGATGAGTACGAGGCGCAGCTGGCCCGGGACCGGGCCGCGGACGCGGTGTACCGGTGAGCCCGGCGGGCGTCACAGGCCAACGAGGAAGAAGGCGACGTGATTGAGCTGATCATCTTCTACGTATTCGCGGCGGTGCTGATCTTTGCCGCCACCATGGTCATCACTGCGCGCAACCCGGTGCACTCGGCGCTGTTCCTGGTGCTGGCGTTCTTCAACAGCGGCGTGCTCTGGCTGCTGGCGCAGGCGGAGTTCCTCGGCATCGCCGTGGTGCTCGTCTACGTGGGCGCGGTGATGGTGCTGTTCCTGTTCGTGGTGATGATGCTCGACATCAACGTCGCACCGCTGCGCGAGGGCTTTGCCCGCTATCTGCCCGTCGGGGTGCTGGTGGGCGCGGCGATGCTGCTGGAGATGCTGCTCGTGCTGGGCTCCGGCGAGCTCTCGGCGGTCGGGCTCGCCGGCGGCGCCAGTGAGGCGCTCGGCGGTGTGGGCACGGCCCAGAGCAACACCGCCCTGATCGGCAACGTGCTCTACACGATCTACGTCTATCCGTTCGAGGTCGCCGCCGTGGTGCTCATGCTCGCGATTATCGCCGCGATCATGCTCACGCTGCGCCGGCGCTCGGGCACGAAGCATCAGGACATCGCCAAACAGGTGCACACCAGGAAGGCCGAACGGCTGCGCGTGGTGCGCATGAATCCCGAGAAACGGGACTGATAGATAGACCTCGCAAACCCCAAGACGGTCGGGACGAACGCATGCTGGAACTGTCGCATTATCTGGTGCTCGGGGCGATCCTGTTCAGCCTCGGTGTGGCCGGGATCTTTCTCAACCGCAAGAACGCGTTGATCCTGTTGATGTCCATCGAGCTGATCCTGCTGGCGGTGAATTTCAACTTCATCGCCTTCTCCAGCGCCCTGGGGGATATCCACGGACAGGTGTTCGTGTTCTTCATCCTTACGGTGGCTGCTGCCGAGTCCGCCATCGGACTGGCGATCCTCGTGGTGCTGTTCCGCAACCGCGACACCATCAATGTCGGCGACCTTGACAGCATGAAGGGCTGATCGAATGGAGACGGTATATCTGCTCATCGTTCTGGCGCCCCTGATCGGGGCCGCGGTCACCGGCCTTTATGGCCGGCGGCTCGGCCGGGTGGGGGCCCATCGGGTGGCGATCGGCGCGGTCGCGATCTCCTGCGCGCTGTCGTTCGTGACCCTGTTCGGCCAGCTCTCCGGGGCGGCGGAGCCGTTCAACGGGGCGGTCTATACCTGGGCCGCGATCCAGGGTCTGACCGTCGAGGTCGGCTTCCTGGTGGACCGGCTTACCGCGATGATGATGGTGGTCGTCACCTTCGTGTCGCTGATGGTGCACATCTACACCATCGGTTACATGGCGGACGACGAGCACAATTGGCCGGCGGGCAGCGGTGCCGGTGTCGCCAGCTACCAGCGATTCTTCAGCTACATCAATCTGTTCACCTTCTCCATGCTCATGCTGGTGATGGCGAACAACTTCATGCAGCTGTTCTTCGGCTGGGAAGGCGTCGGCCTGGTTTCCTACCTGCTGATCGGGTTCTGGCTTAATCGCCCGAGCGCCACCTTCGCCAATCTCAAGGCGTTCCTGGTCAACCGCGTCGGTGACTTCGGTTTCGTGCTCGGCATCGCCACGGTGTTCATGTACTACGGCAGCCTGGACTACGCGCAGGTGTTCGGCACGGCTGCGCAGAGCACGGGCGAGACCATGACGCTGTTCGGCGGGGAGGCGCTGGTCGCGACCGTCGCCTGCATCCTGCTGCTCATTGGCGCGATGGCGAAATCCGCGCAGGTGCCGTTGCACGTGTGGCTGCCGGATTCCATGGAAGGTCCCACGCCGATCTCCGCGCTCATCCACGCCGCGACCATGGTCACGGCGGGCATCTTCATGATCGCGCGCATGTCGCCGCTCTACGAGCAGTCGGTCACCGCACTGTCGGTGATCCTGGTCATCGGCGGCATCACGGCGTTCTTCATGGGCCTGGTGGGCCTGGTTCAGGACGACATCAAGCGCGTGATCGCGTACTCCACGCTCTCGCAGCTCGGGTACATGTTCGTGGCCCTGGGGGCGTCCGCCTACGCGGCGGGTGTGTTCCATCTCATGACCCACGCCTTCTTCAAGGCGCTGCTCTTTCTCGGCGCGGGCTCGGTCATCATCGCCATGCACCACAAGCAGGACATGCGCGAGATGGGCGGGCTGCGCAAGTACATGCCGGTGACCTACTGGACCATGCTGGTCGGTACACTCGCGCTCATCGGCACGCCGTTCTTCTCCGGTTACTACTCCAAGGACGCCATCATCGAGGCGGTGCATCTCGCCGCCACCGAGGGCCGGCCGGGGGCCGAGTTCGCTTACTGGTGTGTGCTCCTCGGGGTGTTCGTCACGGCGCTGTACTCGTTCCGGCTGTTCTTCCTCGTCTTCCACGGCAAGGAGCGCATGGACGCCCATACCCGCGAGCACCTGCACGAGTCCCCGCGCGTGGTGACCGTGCCGCTGATCCTGCTCGCGATCCCCTCGGTGGTCATCGGCTGGTTCACCACCGGTCCCGTGCTCTACGGCGATTACTTCGGCGGTGCCATCCACGTCGCCGAGGCGCATGACGTCCTCCATCACATGGCGGAGGAGGTCTGGCACGGCCCGGTCTCCTTCGGCGTGCACGCGCTGGTCAACCCCGCCTTCTGGCTCACCGTGGCCGGTGTCGCGGTGACCTGGGTGCTCTATATCGCACGCCCGGGGCTGCTGCCCGGCGTGCGGCGCGCCTTCGGGCCGGTCGGGGGGATCCTCGAGCGCAAGTACGGCTTCGATGCGCTGTGGATCAATGGCTTCGCTGGCCTCGGGCGCGGTATCGGCCGGGTGCTCTGGCGCGGCGGTGATGCCGGGCTCATCGACGGCGTGCTGATCAACGGCACGGCGCGGACCATCGGCCGGGTGGCGGCGCTGGTGCGTGGCGCGCAGTCCGGCTACCTCTATCACTATGCGTTCGCGATGATCATCGGCCTGCTGATCCTGCTCACCTGGCTCGTGGGCGGCTGGCAGGGCTGGTTCGCCTAGTGCGCGCCGCGACCGGCGCGCTGCACGGCGCATCTCGATACAACGACGGCAAGGAATGAGCGAATGTTTGAAGGTTGGCCTGTGCTTAGCCTGCTGATCTGGCTGCCCATTCTCGGCGGGTTGGCGGTGCTGATGACTGGCGAGCGGGCGGCCGATTTCAGTCGGCGGCTCGCGCTCGCGATCAGTGTGGTGGTCTTCGTTCTCAGTCTCGCCCTGTGGGCGGGCTTCGAGAGTGGCACCGCGGCCATGCAGTTCGTGGAGCGCACGACCTGGATCGATACCTTCGGCATTGAGTACTTCCTCGGCGTCGACGGCATCTCCATGCCCCTGGTGATCCTGACCACGTTCTCCACGGTGCTCGTGGTGATCGCCGGCTGGGAGGTCATCCGCTACAAGCCGCAGCAGTATCTCGCCGCCTTCCTGGTGATGGAGGGCATCATGGTGGGCGTGTTCAGCGCTCTGGATGCCATCCTGTTCTACGTGTTCTGGGAGGCCATGCTCATCCCGATGTTCCTGATCATCGGTATCTGGGGCGGACCGAACCGTATCTACGCCACGCTGAAGTTCTTCCTGTATACGTTCCTCGGCTCGGTGCTGATGCTGGTCGCGCTGATCTACCTCAGCTATCAGGCGGGCAGCTTCGCGATCCCGGACTTCTACGGACTGGGCCTGGACCCGGCCATCCAGACCATGATCTTCCTGGCATTCCTCGCCGCGTTTGCGGTGAAGGTGCCCATGTGGCCGGTGCATACCTGGCTGCCGGATGCCCACGTCGAGGCGCCCACCGGCGGCTCCGTGATCCTGGCGGCGATCATGCTCAAGATCGGCGGGTACGGTTTCCTGCGGTTCAGCCTGCCGATCACCCCGGTGGCGAGCGTGCAGCTCGACTGGCTGATGATCTCGCTGTCGCTGATCGCGGTGGTCTACATCGGCCTCGTGGCGATCGTCCAGAGTGACATGAAGAAGCTGATCGCCTACTCGTCCATCGCGCACATGGGCTTCGTCACCCTGGGGTTCTTCGCCATCTTCCGCATCGCCGGTTCCGAGGCGGTCTCGGGTTCCGGCGTGGTGCTCGCCCTCGAGGGCGCGGCGGTGCAGATGATCTCTCACGGTTTCGTCTCCGCGGCGATGTTCCTGTGCGTCGGCGTGCTTTATGACCGACTGCATTCGCGGCGGATTGCCGACTACGGCGGGGTGGCCAACCGCATGCCGATGTTTGCCGGCTTCTTCGTCATGTTCGCGATGGCGAACGCCGGGTTGCCGGGCACATCCGGATTCGTCGGTGAGTTCATGGTGGTGCTCGCGGCCTTCCAGGCGGACTTCTGGTTCGCGTTCCTGGCGGCCACTACGCTGGTGCTCGCGGCGGGCTACACGCTGTGGATGATCAAGCGGGTGGTCTACGGCGAGGTCGCCAACGAGGGTGTGGCGGCGCTCCGTGATATCAATCGCCGCGAGTTCCTGATCCTGGGCGTGCTGGCGCTGGCGGTGCTGGCCCTCGGCGTGTGGCCGCAGCCACTCGTGGAGGTCATGGAGCCGACACTCTCGCACCTGGCGAATATCGTCATGGCGGCCAACTAGTGTCCAGAGGTTGAACGGGACGGCGCGTCCAAAGGAATAGGCTCGAGGTACTCTATGTCGTTCGTGATCCCCAACTTCTCGCTGGCACTCCCGGAGATCTGGCTGCTCGCCATGATCTGCGTGGTCCTGGTCGCGGATCTGTTCGCCACCGGGCGCGAGAGCGCCCCGGCGTTCTATCTCAGCCAGATCGCGCTGCTCGGCGCCATGTGGTTCGCCGTGCAGAGCCAGTGGGGCGTGGATACCGTTGACTTCAACGGTACCTACGTCGCCGACAGTCTGGCCGCGACGCTGAAGGTGAGCATCGCCGGCTTCGCCTTCCTGGCGTTCGCCTACAGCCGTGATTATCTGCGCCAGCGCAACCTCCTGCGTGGCGAGTTCTACCTGATCGGGCTGTTTGCGGTGCTCGGCGGGTTCGTCATGTCCTCGTCGGGCAGCATGCTCACGCTGTATCTCGGCCTCGAGCTCATGTCGCTGGCGCTGTACGCGATGGTGGCCTTTGACCGGGACAGCCGTATTGCCTCCGAAGCAGCGATGAAATACTTCGTCCTGGGCGCGCTGTCTTCGGGCATGCTGCTCTACGGCATGTCGATGATCTACGGCGGCAGCGGCAGCCTGGAGCTGGCGGAGATCGCGGCGCAGGCGGCGGGCGGCCCGGACAACATGCTCCTCGCCTTCGGCCTGACCTTCGCGCTGGTGGGCGTGGCCTTCAAGTTCGGCGCGGTGCCCTTCCACATGTGGGTGCCGGACGTCTACCAGGGCGCGGCGACCCCGACCTCGATGTTCATCGGCACCGTGTCCAAGGTCGCCGCCGTGCCGCTGTTCCTGCGCCTGGTCGCGGAGGGGCTCGGCGCGCTGCACGGCGACTGGCAGGTCATGGCGACGTTCATGGCGGTGGCATCGCTGGCCGTGGGTTCGCTGTTCGCGCTGGTGCAGGACAACTTCAAGCGGCTGCTGGCGTACTCGACGGTGGCCCACATCGGCTTCCTCTTCCTCGGTTTCATTGCCGGCACGGAAGAGGGCTATGCCGCGTCGCTGTTCTACGCGATCAGCTATGCGCTGATGTCGGCGGCGGCGTTCGGGATGATCATGGTGCTCTCGCGCCGGGGCCACGAGGCCGACGAGATCGCCGACCTGCGCGGTCTCAACGATCGCAGCACCGGTATGGCGCTGGTCATGCTGGTGGTGATGTTCTCGATGACCGGTGTGCCCGGGACCGTGGGCTTCTACTCCAAGTGGGCGGTGCTCAAGGCGGTGATCGATACGGGGCATGTCTGGCTCGCGGTGGTCGCGGTGCTGTTCGCGGTGATCAGCGCCTTCTACTATCTGCGCGTGCTCAAGGCCGTGTACTTCGAGCGTATCGAGGGCGAGGCCGAGGCGATTCCCGCCTCCGCGACCGTGCGCTGGGTCTGCGGGCTCAACGGCGTGGCGATCCTCGGTCTCGGGCTGTTCCCCGGTGCGCTGTTCGCGGTCTGTCGCGCGGCCTTCGGCGGGTAGCACGGGAGGGTTGCATTGCCCGTCGCGAGGCGTATCATACGTCCTCCGCGGCGGGGTCAACGCCCCGCGGGATCCTCGCAAGAGGGCTTGCAAAAGGCGCAACGCCGCGGTTAGAATACTGTTTGTCAGATGCGGGGTGGAGCAGTCTGGCAGCTCGTCGGGCTCATAACCCGAAGGTCGCAGGTTCAAATCCTGCCCCCGCTACCAGGCATCTTCGAAAAGGCCGCTTGCGGCCTTTTTTTGTAGGTGGCGCAGCCACGGCGCCGCCGCAGCGGTTTTTCGAAGAATGGGCCGACGTGGCCCATTTTTTGTTTGTGGGGACGATACAGACGGCATGGCGGCGGCACAGAGACTGACCGAGATCCTGCAGCCGGTGGTCGAGGCGATGGGCTACGAGTTCGTTGGCCTGGAGTACCACCCGAACAGCAAGCGCGGGCTGCTGCGGATCTACATCGACACGCCGGAGGGCATCGACGTCGACGACTGCGAGGCGGTGAGCCATCAGGTCAGCGGTGTGCTCGACGTCGAGGACCCGATCCCGGCGGAATACAACCTCGAGATCTCCTCGCCGGGGCTCGAGCGTCCCCTGTTCAAGCCCGCGGACTACGACCGCTTCGTGGGCGAGCGGATCCGTATCCGTATTCGCGGCCGCCACGACGGCCGGCGCAGTGTCCGCGGCGTGCTGCGCGGTCTGCGTGACGACGCCGTCGCGGTCGACGAAGACGGTGAGGAGGTGCTCGTGCCGCTGGAAGTGGTCGATCGCGCCAATCTCGAGCTGGAGCCCGAAGGCCGGTGAGCTGGAGTAATCAATGAGCAAAGAAGTCCTGTTGGTTGTCGATGCCATCTCGAACGAGAAGGGCGTGGACAAGGAGGTCATCTTCGAGGCCATCGAGGCGGCGCTCGCCTCGGCGACGCGCAAGCGCCATGGCGGCGAGATGGATGTGCGCGTGAGCGTGGACCGTCGCACCGGCGAGTACAGCACGTTCCGGCGCTGGACGGTGGTCGAGGACGAGGCCCTCGAGGAGCCGGACCGCGAGCTCACCCTGGAACAGGCCCGCGAGCGCGATCCGGAGGCCGAGATCGACGGGACCATCGAGGAACCGATGGAGTCGGTGGAGTTCGGTCGTATCGCCGCCCAGACGGCCAAGCAGGTCATCGTGCAGAAGGTCCGCGAGGCCGAGCGCGCAAAGGTCGTCGAGGCCTATCACGAGCGCGAGGGCGAGCTCATCACCGGCATTGTCAAGCGTGTCGAACGGGGCAATATCTACCTGGACCTTGGCGGCAACGCCGAGGCCTTCATCCCCCGCGAGGAGATGATCCCGCGGGAGGCGGTGCGCCCCGGTGACCGCCTGCGGGGCTACCTCAAGGAGGTCCGTTCCGAGAATCGGGGTCCGCAGCTCTTTGTCTCCCGCACCGCGCCGGAATTCCTGCTGGAGCTGTTCAAGCTCGAGGTCCCCGAGGTCGGCCAGGAGCTGCTGGAGCTGCCGGCGGCGGCGCGTGATCCGGGCATGCGCGCGAAGATCGCGGTACATGCCCTGGATCCGCGCATCGATCCGGTCGGGGCCTGTGTCGGCATGCGTGGCTCGCGCGTGCAGGCGGTGTCCAACGAGCTCGCCGGCGAGCGGGTCGACATCATCCTGTGGGACGAGAACCCGGCCCAGTTCGTGATCAACGCGATGGCGCCGGCGGAGGTCGAGTCCATCGTCGTCGACGAGGATCGTCACAGCATGGACATCGCGGTGGCGGAGGATCAGCTCTCCCAGGCCATCGGCCGCGGCGGGCAGAACGTCCGCCTCGCCAGTCAGCTCACCGGCTGGGAGCTGAACGTGATGACCGCCGACGAGGCCCGCGAGAAGAGCGAACAGGAGACCGCGGAGCTGCTGCAGATGTTCGTCGACACGCTGAACGTGGACGAGGACATTTCCGCGGTGCTGGTCGAGGAAGGCTTCTCGAGCCTCGAGGAGATCGCCTACGTGCCCGCCGCGGAGCTGCTCGAGATCGAGGATTTCGACGAGGATATCGTCGAGGCGCTCCGTGCGCGGGCACGGGATGTGCTGGCCGAGCGCGAGGCCGAGCGGGCGCAGGCCGCGGGCGAGGTGCCGGCGGAGGACCTGCTCGGCATGGAAGGAATGGACGAGACGCTGGCCCAGGCATTGGCGCAGCAGGGCATCACCACCATGGAGGACCTGGCCGAGCAGTCGGTGGACGACCTGCTCGAGGTTGAGGGCATGGACCAGGAGCGTGCCGCGGCGCTCATCATGAAGGCGCGCGAGCCCTGGTTCGCCGAGCAGCAGGACGGGGAGTCCTGAACGGGGCCCGCGGCGACGGGAGGCGTCGTCGCTACCCGCTCGGAAACGGCGCTCGGCAACAGGTGGACCGGAGGTAGAAGTTTATGGCGAATACGACGATCAAGGATTTCGCGGAGGCCGCTGGCATCCCCGTGGACCGCCTGTTGACCCAGCTCAATGAGGCCGGCATCGAGGGGCGGAACGCGAGTTCCACCTTCTCCCGCGAGGACATGTCCACGCTCGTCGAGCACCTGCGCAAGGCCGCGGGTCGCGGTGACAGCGAGGCCGGTCCCGGTCCCAAGCAGATCACGCTCAAGCGCAAGAGTCACAGCCAGATCCGCGTGCCCGGCGGTGCCGGTGGGCGCGGCAGCCGGGGCAGCACCGGCGGGCGCACCGTCAACGTCGAGGTTCGCAAGAAGCGCACGTACGTCAAGCGAAGTGTCGTCGAGGCGGAGCAGCACGAGCGCGATGCCCGTGTCCTCGAGGAGGCACTCGACGACGCCCTGGCGCGTCCGGACGCCCAGCCGGAGCCGCAGCCGCAGGCATCGGAGACGGCCGTCTCCACCGAAGCGGCCGGCGAGGCGTCCGTCCCGGAGCAGGCCGAGGCCGGCGAGCAGTCGACGCCGGAGGCCGAGGAGGCGCCCGCCGCCGAGGAGACTCCCGCGGAGGAGGCCGAGCCCGTAGCCGAACCGGAGCCCGTTGACGAGGCCACCGCGGCGGACGAGGCCGAGGAGACGGAGGAGGCCAACGAGTCCGAGGCCCAGCGCCAGAAGGAAATCGAGGAAGAGAAGGAGCGCAAGCGTCTCGAGGCGGAGGCGAAGCGCGAGCGTGAGGCCGAGGAGCGGGCCGCGCGCAAGGCAGCCAAGGGCAAGGGCAAGGCGCGCAAGAAGGGCGCCGAGACCAAGGGTGCCGGCGGTCGCGGTCGCCGGGGGGGGCGTCGTGCCGGTGGCGCCGCCGAGCAGCTGCAGCACGGCTTCGAGCGTCCGACTCAGCCGGTGGTCCGCGAGGTGGAGGTGCCCGAGAGCATCACCGTCGGCGATCTCGCCCAGCGCATGAGCGTCAAGGCGGCGGATCTCATCAAGGAGATGATGAAGCAGGGTGTCATGGCCACCATCAACCAGGCCATCGACCAGGACACCGCCGTGCTGCTCGTCGAGGAGCTGGGGCACCGTCCGAAGGTGGTCAACGAGAACGCCGCCGAGGAAGAGATCCTCGCCCAGGCGGAGGAGCCCGAGGGCGAGCGCGAGCCGCGGGCGCCGGTGGTCACCATCATGGGCCATGTCGACCACGGCAAGACCTCGCTGCTCGACCACATCCGCCGCACCAAGGTGGCGTCCGGCGAGGCCGGCGGCATCACCCAGCACATCGGTGCATATCACGTGAAGACCGACCAGGGCATGGTGACCTTCCTGGACACCCCCGGGCACGAGGCCTTCACCGCCATGCGTGCCCGCGGTGCGCAGGTCACCGACGTGGTCATCCTGGTGGTCTCGGCGGACGACGGCGTCATGCCGCAGACCCAGGAGGCGATCAAGCACGCCCGCGCGGCCGGAGTGCCGATCGTCGTGGCCGTCAACAAGATCGACAAGCCCGGCGCCGACCCGGATCGCGTGCGCCAGGAGCTGACCCAGTTCGAGGTCATCCCCGAGGAGTGGGGTGGCGACACCCAGTTCGTGAACGTCTCCGCGGTGACCGGCCAGGGCATCGACGCGCTCCTCGAGGCGCTGCTGCTCCAGTCGGAGCTCCTCGAGCTCAAGGCCGTGGTGGACTGCCCGGCGAACGGCGTGGTTATCGAGTCCAGCCTCGACAAGGGGCGCGGCCCGGTGGCGACCGTGCTGGTGCGCAACGGCGTGCTCCACACCGGTGACGTCATCCTCTCCGGCACGGAGTACGGGCGCGTCCGCGCGATGCTCGACGAGGGCGGCAACCGCGTCGACGACGCCGGTCCGTCGACCCCGGTGGTCGTGCTCGGTCTCTCCGGTCTGCCTGAGGCCGGCGACGAGGTCCTGGTGCTCGAGGACGAGCGCAAGGCCCGCGAGATCGCCGAGGGCCGCCGCGAGAAGAGCCGCGACAAGCGTTTGCAGGCCCAGAAGGCCGCCAAGATGGACGAGCTCTTCTCCCAGATGGGCGAGGGCGAGGTCAAGACCGTCAACCTCGTGATCAAGGGCGACGTGCAGGGCTCCGTGGAGGCGCTCGGCCAGTCGCTGCAGAACCTCTCCAACGACGAGGTCAAGATCAAGGTCGTCAGCAGCGGAGTGGGCGCGATCAACGAGGGCGACGTCAACCTGGCGCTGGCCTCCGAGGCACTGCTCATCGGCTTCAACGTCCGCGCCGACGGCAAGGCGCGCAAGGCGGCCCAGGAAAACGACGTCGAGCTCCACTACTACAGCGTGATCTACGACGCCATCGATCAGCTCCGCAACGCCATCAGCGGTATGCTGGAGCCGGAGGTGCGCGAGGAGATCATCGGTCAGGCGGCGGTCATGGACGTCTTCCGCTCCTCCAAGCTCGGCCAGATCGCTGGCTGCCTGGTCGAGGAGGGCGTGGTCCGGCGCAACAACCCGATCCGCGTGCTGCGTGACAACGTGGTGATCTTCGAGGGTGCGCTGGAGTCGCTGCGCCGCCACAAGGACGACGTCAATGAGGTTCGTGCCGGCACCGAGTGCGGCATCGGCGTGAAGAACTACAATGACGTCAAGGTCGGCGACCAGATCGAGTGCTACGAGCGCGTCGAGATCCGGCGTGAGCTGTGATCGCCGGGACGGGGGACGTTAATGGCACGTGATTTCTCCCGGACGAGGCGGGTCGGCGAGCAGATCCAGCGCGAGCTCGCCGAGCTCATCCGCGACGAGGTGCGCGACCCGCGCGTCGGTTCCGTCACGGTCTCCGAGGTCTCGGTGACCCGTGACTTCGCCCACGCGCGGGTGCTGGTCACCGTGCTCGGGGCGAGCGCCGAGGCCTCCGCTGATGCCGTCGAGGCGCTCAATCACGCGGCCGGTTTCCTGCGCTCGCAGCTCGCGCGCCGCGTGCGGCTGCGCCAGGTCCCGGCGCTGGTGTTCGAGTACGACGAATCCTTCGACCGCGGTGCCCGTGTCTCGCGCCTCATTGACGAGGCCGTCGCGCGGGACGACGGGACGGACGACGACAACCCGGACAGCTGATGGGTCGCAGACGCAAGGGACGCAACGTCCACGGCATCATGCTGCTGGACAAGCCCGCCGGCGTGACGTCCAATCACGCGCTGCAGCGGGTACGCCGGCTGCTCGATGCGCGCAAGGCCGGCCACACCGGCAGCCTCGATCCGCTCGCCACCGGCTTGCTGCCGCTGTGCTTCGGCGAGGCGACCAAGGTCAGCGCCTTTCTCCTCGATGCGGACAAGCGCTATCGGGTCACCGCCCGGTTCGGCTGCGTGACCGACACCGGTGACGCCGAGGGCGAGGTGGTGGCGGAGCGGCCGGTCATCGGTCTCGACCGCGATACCCTGGGGGCGGCGATGGTGCGCTTCGAGGGGGCGATCGAGCAGGTGCCGCCGATGTACTCGGCGCTCAAGCACGAGGGACGGCGGCTCTACGAGCTGGCCCGTGAGGGCCGCGAGGTCGAGCGCCCGCCGCGCCCGGTGACGATCCACGAGCTGCGTCTGCTGGCGATCGACGGCGATACCGCCACCCTCGAGGTGGCGTGCAGCAAGGGCACCTACGTGCGCACCCTGGTCGAGGATATCGGCGAGGCCGTCGGCCCGGGCGCGCACGTCACCGCCCTGCGCCGTACGGCCCTCGGGCCGTTTCGCGACGAGGCGGCGCTCGTCACCCTTCCGGCGCTGGAAACGCTCGACGGGGACGAGGGGCGTGCCGCGCTGGAGCAGCGCCTGATCCCCATGGAGCAGGCCCTCGGTGACTGGCCGGACATCCACCTCAGCGGCGATCTGGCGGCCTACGTCCGCCAGGGGCAGCCGGTGTGGGTGCCGCGGGCGCCGGGGCAGGGCTGGGTACGGCTGTTCGCCGAGGGCGAGCGCTTCCTCGGCATGGGCACGGTACTCGACGACGGCCGCATCGCGCCCAAGCGTCTCGTCGCCACCGGGTGAGGCCCGTGGGTGACGTAACGATCCGTTTCCCCGCGGTTTTGGTTGTTCCTCAGGCCGCCGCGGGGATAGAATACGCGTCTTTCGGGAACATCGAGATAACCAGGAGCAGTTGATGTCTTCTCTTTCTGCCGAGCAGAAACACGAAATCGTCAAGGATTTCGCGCGCACCGAGGGCGACACGGGTTCGCCGGAGGTCCAGATCGCGCTGCTGACCGCGCGCATCCAGCACCTCACCGAGCATTTCCAGACCCACAAGCAGGATCACCACTCCCGCCGTGGGCTGCTCAAGCTGGTCAACCAGCGTCGCAAGCTGCTGGACTACGTCAAGCGCAAGAACCGTGAGCGCTATCAGACGATCATCGAACGCCTCGGCCTGCGCAAGTAGGCCGAACGAAAGCTGCCCAGACAATGGATAGGCCTGTGATTCCTACTCCCGTCCAGAAGACGTTCCAGTACGGCGACCACACCGTAACGCTCGAGACCGGACGCATCGCGCGGCAGGCCAGCGGCGCGGTGCTCGTCAACATGTCGGACACGGTGGTGCTCGTCACCGTCGTGGGTAAGCAGGACGATGGCGAGCCCCGTCCCTTCCTGCCGCTGACGGTCAACTACCAGGAGCGGACCTATGCCGCGGGCAAGATCCCCGGCGGGTTCTTCAAGCGCGAGGGACGGCCTTCGGAGAAGGAGACACTGGTCTGCCGTCTGATCGACCGACCGATCCGGCCGCTGTTCCCCGCGGGCTTCACGAGCGAGGTCCAGGTCATCGCCACGGTTATCTCGATGAACCCCGAGGTCGACGCCGACATCCCGGCGCTGATCGGTACCTCGGCGGCTCTGGCGATCTCCGGCATCCCGTTCGAGGGGCCCATCGGTGCGGCCCGTGTCGGCTATCAGGATGGGCAGTTCGTGCTCAATCCGACCTTCAGCCAGATCGCGGCCTCCGACCTCGACTTGGTGGTGGCGGGCACGGAGGAAGCGGTGCTGATGGTCGAGTCGGAGGCGGACCGCCTCCCCGAGCAGACCATGCTCGATGCCGTGCTCTTCGGTCACGAGCAGATGCAGGCCGCGATCGGCGCGATCAAGGAGCTCGCCGCCGAGGCCGCCAAGCCCCGCTGGGACTGGGAGGCGCCGGCCAAGGATCAGGGGCTGGTCTCGCGCATGCAGGAGCTCGCGGGCGGTGAGCTCGCCGAGGCCTATCAGGTGGTGGACAAGCAGGAGCGCCAGGCCGCGGTCGGTGCCGTACGTGACCGCGTCGTTGCCGAGCTGACCGCCACCGAGGAAAATCCGGAGGGCTGGAGCGAGCGCGAGGTCGCCGATGCGTTCAAGTCCCTCGAGAAGCAGATCGTGCGCGGGCGCATCATCCGCGGCGAGCCGCGGATCGACGGGCGTGACAACAACACGGTACGGCCGCTGACCATCGAGGTCGGTGCGCTGCCCCGTACCCACGGCTCGGCGCTGTTCACGCGCGGCGAGACCCAGGCGATGGTCATCACCACGCTGGGTACCGGGCGCGATGCCCAGGTGGTGGACGCCATCGAGGGCGAGCGCAAGGAGCCGTTCATGCTCCACTATAACTTCCCGCCGTACTGCGTGGGCGAGACCGGCTTCATGGGCAGCCCCAAGCGCCGTGAGATCGGTCACGGCAAGCTCGCCAAGCGCGGCATCCAGGCCGTGATGCCGAGCAGCGAGGAGTGTCCCTACGTGATCCGCGTGGTCTCGGAGATCACCGAGTCCAATGGCTCCAGCTCCATGGCCAGTGTCTGTGGCACCAGCCTCTCGCTCATGGACGCGGGCGTGCCGATCAAGGCGCCGGTGGCGGGTATCGCCATGGGTCTGATCAAGGAAGGCGACGACTTCGCCGTGCTCACCGATATCCTCGGCGACGAGGATCACCTCGGCGACATGGACTTCAAGGTCGCCGGCTCCGAGGATGGCGTCACCGCGCTGCAGATGGACATCAAGATCAACGGGATCACCCGCGAGATCATGGAGAAGGCGCTGGAGCGCGCCCGCGAAGGCCGCATGCACATCCTCGGCAAGATGAACGAGGTGATCGCCGAGCCCCGCCAGGAGATGTCCGAGCACGCGCCGCGGCTGCTTACCCTGCGCATCGACCCCGAGAAGATCCGTGACGTCATCGGCAAGGGCGGCAGCACCATCCGCCAGCTCACCGAGGAAACCGGCACGAGCATCGACATCTCGGATGACGGCGTGGTTACCGTGGCCTCCACGGACGCCGCTGCCGCCAACGAGGCGCGCCGGCGCATCGAGCTGCTCACCGCGGACGTCGAGGTCGGCCGCATCTACGAGGGCCGGGTGATCAAGCTCATGGACTTCGGCGCGTTCGTGAACATACTGCCGGGTCGCGACGGGCTGGTGCACATCTCCCAGATCTCCAACCGCCGTGTCGAGAGCGTCGCCGACGAGCTCTCCGAGGGACAGGTGGTGCGCGTGAAGGTCCTGGAGGTGGACCGCCAGGGCCGGATCCGGCTGAGCATCAAGGCGGTGGAGGAGGCCGACGCCTGACGGGCGCCGGTTTCTGAAACATGCGAAAAAGGGGCCGTAAGGCCCCTTTTTTTGGTTCATCGCATATTGCCGGGAAAGACGGTTTCCGGGGATGGCATGTTCGCGCTGTCTCCGCCGTTCGTTGACAGCGCACCACGCGATTCTAGACTCACAGTGTACTCCTCGTTTCGCGAAGGAGGACACAAAAATGTCCAACTATCCCCGTGAATCCGCCTCTTTCCCGCGGCGTTGTGCCACTGCGCTCCTCGCCGCCTGCCTGGTGACGGGCACCGCATGGGCCGCCGGCGAACCGCCGGCCCCCGACTTCTCCAAGACCCAGTACGGGGACATGAGCTTCCCCGAGCAGTTCCCCGACGGCACGAGCATCAGCATCACCCAGTGGAGCCACTTCGTGCCCCGCTATGACCAGTGGTTCAAGCAGTACGCCCAGGAATGGGGTGACGCGCATAACGTCGACGTCACGGTGAATTTCATCAACATCGCCGATCTGGCCTCGACCCTGTCCGCGTCGATCTCCGCCGGCGAGGGGGCGACGCTGTTCGAGATGGTGGCCCCGCCGACCGCGTTCATCGACGGGCTCAAGCCGCTGAACGACGTCAACAAGGCCGCCGCGACGGAGTTCGGCGAGCGTGCCGGCACCTGCGAGCGTTCCAGTTACCTGCCGGCGAAGGACATGTGGTACGGCTTCTGCCACGGCTGGGTGCCGGACCCGGGTGACTACCGTCGCTCTCTGTGGAAGGACGCCGGTTACCCCGATGGCCCGCAGACCTACGCGGACCTGCTCGAGGGCGGCGGCAAGATCTTCCAGAAGACCGGCACGCCGGTTGCCGTGGGGATGTCGCCGGAGATCGACTCCGAGTTTTATGCCCGCGCGCTGATCTGGTCCTTCGGCGGCTCGATCCAGGACGAGAACGGCAATGTCACCTTCGACTCGCCGGAGGTCGTCGAGGCCGTGAAGTTCCAGAAGCAGCTCTTCGAGAACGCGATGACCCCGGAGGTCTTCGCGTGGAACGCCGCCTCCAATAACCAGACTTTCATCGGCGGTTCCGCCTCATATATCCAGAACTCCATCTCCTTCTACCGCAGTGCCCAGGAGAGCTCGCCGGACGTGGCCGCAGACACCGGCTTCCGGCCGGGCCTGAAGGGACCGCGGGGTGACGTGAAGATGCCGGCCCACGTGTGGTTCATCCACACCATGCCGGAGTACGTCACCGACGAGACCAAGATCCAGGCGGCGAAGAAGTTCATGCTCGATCTCGAGCACAACTATCCGTCCGCGAGCTACTACTCCAAGTTCTACAATTTCCCGGCCTTTACCTCCCAGGTGCCGCAGCTCTTCGGTGATGACAGCTGGCTGAACGACGATCCGTGGGGCGCGGAGCCCCCGGACAAGCTCGGTCTGTTGAAGACCGCCGAGGACTGGACCGCGTGGCTGGGCTACCCGGGCTATGCCAACCCTGCTGTCAGCGAGGTGTACCAGTCGCACCTGATCTCCAGCATGATGGCAGACGTCGCCCGTGGCGTGAAAACCCCGGAGCAGGCGGTGGAGGACACTGCCGGGGAGATTCGCGCCATCTTCGAGAAGTGGCGCGAACGCGGCTACGTGGGCGGCGGCTGAGCAGCGCCGATGTCCATGGCCCGCCCCCGGCCGGGGCGGGCCGGCTCCCCCGAAATGAGTCCCGCTGCGCCGGCCCGTTCCGGTGCGGCGGGCGATGATCCATGATTGTATTAACGGGGCGAACGGCGACATGGCGGTACTCGAGACTCGTGGCCTCAAGAAGCACTTCGGCCGCATCCGCGCGGTGGACGGCATCGACCTCACGTCCACGGACGGCGAGCTCCTCGCCATCCTCGGACCGTCCGGCTCCGGCAAGAGCACGCTGATGCGCATGGTTGCCGGGCTCGAGGAGCCGAGTGCCGGCGACATCCTGGTGGACGGACGCTCCATCGTTGGCATCCCGCCCAAGCGGCGCAACGTCGCCATGGTCTTCCAGAGCTTCGCGCTGTATCCGCACATGAGCGTGCTGGAGAACATCCGTTTCCCGCTGGTGGCGCGCCGGGTACCCGCCGCGGAGCAGCGTGAGAAGATCGACTGGGTGACCGGTATCCTGGATATCGGCGATCTGCTCGAACGCCGGCCCACCCGGCTGTCCGGCGGGCAGATGCAGCGGGTGGCGCTGGCCCGGGCGCTGGTGCGCGACCCGGAGCTATTCGTCTTCGACGAGCCGCTGTCCTCGCTGGACGCCCAGATCCGGAGCCAGGCACGCGGGGAGCTGCGCGAGCTCCACGACCGTACGCAGATCACCACGCTCTACGTCACCCACGATCAGCTCGAGGCCCTCGGGCTCGCGGACCGGGTGGCGGTGGTGCACAACGGCTGCATCCAGCAGCTGGGCACACCGCGAACGCTCTACGAGGATCCCGGCAACCTCTTCGTGGCCGGCTTTATCGGTGATCCACCCATGAACCGTCTCGATCTCGGTGACAACGTCATCCTCGGTGTGCGCCCGGAGCACCTGCTTCTCGAGCACGGCGAGGAGGACCCCGGGGAGGTGGCGCTGCGCCTCGAGGTCGAGCTGGAGCACCTGGAGTTCCTCGGTGCGGAGTGGCTGATCTACGCTGCCGTGTGCGCCGGCGTCCCCGAGACCGGGCGGCGGCGTCCGCGGGTGATCGCGCGGCTGCGGCAGGCGGAGCCGCCGAGCATGGAGACCGGTCAGCGCCGGACCCTGGTCGTGCGCCGGGCGAACGCGCGCTACTTCGATGCCGAGAGCGGCGAGCGCCGGTCTGCCCCGTCGGGGGTGGCGGCATGAGTGCCGCGGCGCAGGGCGGCTGGTTCGCCCGCGCGGGGGACGCCCTGGAGCGGCCACGGGTCCTCGGCACCGTCATGCTCGCGCCGGCGGTGCTCTATATCGTCGCCTTCGTGGCGGTGCCGTTCTGCATCGCCATCGCGCTGAGTTTCAGCGATGCCACCGTCGGCGATCCCACGATCAGCAGCTTTGTCGGCCTGGAGAATTTCCGTGCGGTGATGCAGCAGGAAGCGTTCATGAGCGCGCTGCGCAACAGCATCATCGTCACCGTCGCTACCGTCGTGGGCATCGTGGTGCTGGCGACTATCGCCGTGGAGATCCTGGCGCGGGAATTCCCCGGCCGGCGGCTCGTGCAGGTGCTGTTCATGCTGCCCTGGGCGATGCCGGTGGCGCTCGCGGCCATCACCTGGCTGTGGCTGCTGGACTCGCAGTTCAGCCCGATAGACTGGCTGCTGGTACAGCTCGGCCTGCTCGGGCCGGGCACACCGCTGGGGCCGGCAAAGCACCTCTATTACCTCGGCCGGGAGTGGCTGGGGCTGGGTTCGGTGGTGTTCGTCGATATCTGGCGCACCCTGCCGCTGGCGACGATCATTGTCCTCGCCGGCCGGCTGTCCATCCCCCGGGAGCGGCTGGAGCAGGCCCAGATCGACGGCGCCGGATTCTTCCGGGTGCTCCTGCGCATCATTATTCCGGCACTGGCGCCGGTGCTCATCGTGGCCATCCTGTTCACTGCGCTGCTGGTCATCGGCGAGATGTCCACGGTGGCACTGCTCACCCGGGGCGGGCCGGGGCACTCGGGCCAGATCCTGCCCTACTGGGCCTATCTCAAGGGCATCGAGAGCGGCGACCTCGCCCAGGGGGCCGCCGTGTCGCTGTTTCTCTTCCCCGTGCTCGCGGCGGCGGCGATCGTGGCGCTGCGTTTCGCCGCACGGCTGCACCGCGACTGAGGTGACGGGCATGCGCAGGCAGGCGAGAAAAACCGGGTTCTACACGGCGGTCGTGCTGCTGGTACTGTTCTCGATACTGCCGATCGCCTATGCCGTGCTCACGATCTTCAAGAAGGAGTCGGAGCTCTTCGACCCGGGGTCGAACCCGTTCCTCTACGAGCAGGGCGCGACCCTCAAGCACCTGGTGTTCCTGTTCACGGGCACGCCGTTCCCCACCTTCCTGTGGAACTCGCTGGTGATCGGGGTGTTCGTGGTCGCGATCACGGTGGTGCTGGCGGTGCCGGCGGCCTACGCCCTCGCGCGGCTCACCGGGCGCTGGGGCGAGAGCTCGGGCATGGCGATTTTCCTCGTCTACCTCATCCCGCCGACGCTGCTGTTCATCCCGCTGTTCCGCATCGTGGTGTGGCTGGGGCTGGCGAACAGCATCTGGTCGCTGGTGGTGGTCCTGCCCACCATCACGGTGCCCTTCTGTACGTGGCTGCTGCTGGGCTTCTTCCGCTCGGTGCCCCGGGAGCTCGACGAGGCGGCGCTGCTGGACGGCTGCTCGCGCTTCACCGCGTTCCGCAAGGTCGTGCTGCCCCAGGCCCTGCCGGGCATCGGGGCATGCATGGTGTTCGCGTTCTCGCTGTCGCTGTCGAATTATATCTACTCCGTGACCTTCATCAGCGAGAGCGCCTCGCGCAACCTCAGCGCCGGCGTGCCCACGGAGCTGATCCGCGGCGATGTCTACTTCTGGCCTTCGCTGATGGCGGCGACGGCGATCGTGGCGATCCCGCTGGGGCTCGCCTACGGGCTGCTGTTCGACTACCTGGTCCGTGGCTTCCAGAGCGCGGAGACGGGATAGGGCGGCTCAGGCGAACAGCCCGTGGAGGAACCAGCCGCGGGCATGGCCCCTTTCGCGGTAGACCCACAGCCGTTCCCCGCCGGGGTTGCTGGCCACGTAGTAGTCGCGGGCCACGTCCTGGCCGTCCCACCAGCCGGACTCGATGCGCTCCGGCCCGTCGTGGAGGGTGAGGGGGCCGTGCCATGCGGGCGTCTCGGCGCTCACGGTCAGTGCCCGGGGCGGGTCCAGCAGCCACAGCGGGCGTGCGGGGTTGGGGGCCGGCGTCCCGCCGCCGCGGCCGGGGGCGACGTAATGCCAGGCACGCTCGGGTCGATGCTCGCTGCGGGTGTGCAGGCCGTTGACCGTCTCCTCGCCCAGGCGCGTGGAGAGCCGTTCCACCAGGCCGTGCCACGGCGTCTCTTCCCGGGCGCCGGGCAGGAGTGCCGGCGATTCCGGGGCCAGTGGCTGGAGGTCGCCGGCCAGCAGGGTGAGTGACTGCACGGGGCCGGACAGGGCCAGGCGTTCCAGGCGTTCGCGGGCGAGGGTGAGCAGGTGTGCGGCATCGCGGCTCGGGGCGAGCAGGCCGACGCGGGCGGTGCTCGCCCCGCGGGGGACGTGGTGGAGCCGCAGCTCCAGGCGCTGGACCCCCCGGCCGAGCCCGCTCAGGTAGCCGCAGAGCTCGCCGAGCAGTCGTTCCAGGCCCCTGGCGATCAGCTCCCGGTCGCCGCTTTCCCGGGGCAGGGTGATCTCGGCGCGGTAGCGCGGCGGGGGCTGCCAGGGGTGGCGCGGGTCGGCGTGACGGCCGTGGGCGCGGTCGAGCTGGCGCAGCAGGGTATGGCCGAAGCGCCGGGCGAGGCCGTCCCGGGGCAGGGCGAGGACGTCGCCCAGGGTCTCGCAGCCGAGGCCGGTGAGCTCTTCATGGTGGCGGGGCTGTTCCAGCGCGAGGACCGCCACGGGCAACTGGGTCAGTGCCGCATCGCTCTCGGTCTGCGTCGTCGCGGCCGTCGTGTCGCCGGCGCGCGCAAGCAGCCAGGCGGCGGTAGGGGTCGGGGCGAGGCTGGTCAGCGGCCGGTAGCCGAGCCCCGCCACGCCGTCGGCGATCGTCGTGCGCAGCCGCTCCAGTCCGCCGAAGTAGCGCAGGCTGCCGCCGATCTCCAGCAGCAGGGCGTCCGGGCGCTGGGGGCTTACCACCGGGGTGAACTGCAGCGACCAGGCGGCGAGCTGACGCAGGGCCCGAGCCTCCGCGGCCGGATCGCGTTCGTGGCAGAGCAGCCGGGGCACCAGGGCCCGGGCGGCGCTGACGCGCTGGCCCGGTGCCACCCCGGCGCGGCGGGCCGGCCGGTTGGCCGCCGATACCGTACCGCCTTCGGCGACCACGCGGGCATCGTCGTCGCCTCCGGCCCGCTGGAAGACCTCCAGCGCCAGCTCCGGCACCCGCAGGCACAGCCACAGCGTCATGGGGCCATTCTCCGCCGGCATCCGGCGCTCAGCCCCGGGGCACCAGCCCCAGCTCGATCTGTGCAGCCCGCGGCCGGCCGCCGCCACGGCGGTGCGGTGCCGGGCGCGGTGTCGCGGCATTGCGTACCGGGGCCGGTCCGGCCGCCTCGCGTGCCGCCGGTGGTGCGCTGACCGCGGCGGGCACCGCCGGGGCGGCCTCAGTCTCCGGGTAGAGGACCCGGCGCCGGCCGCCGCCGCGGCACTTGAGCAGCTCCATGCGCAGGCCGCGGTCGTCCCGGTCCAGGTGCAGCCGCAGGGCCGCCGGCGAGGCGCTGCTGCGGTTGCTCTCGCGGCGGAAGATCAGCCCGAGGCTGTCGCCGGCCTCGGCGGCGAGCTGCAGGCGGCGCAGGCTCGCGGTGTCCACCTGCCGCGGCCAGGCGAGCACGGCCCCGCAGGTGCCGGCGCGCAGGGCCTGTTCCACGGCCCACAGGGCGTCGGTCCCGCTGCGGGGGTGGATCAGCAGCAGCCGGCCCAGATCGAGTCCCTGGGCGGTGAGCGCCGGTGCGTAGGGGACGAAGGGCGGGGCGATGAAGGCCACCCAGCGCCCCTGGCGCGCGATCTCCGCCAGCGCGGGCATCAGCAGCCGGAGCTCGCCGATGCCGTGGTGCTCGTGGAGGACCTCGGTGAGCGCGCCCCGGGGCCAGCCGCCCCCGGGCAGCACTGCGTCCAGGGCCGGGTGGCCGGTGGTGACATGACGCCCGTCCGGCCCGTCGCCCGTGGCGCCGGCCCGCCAGATACCGGGCTGACGGAGCAGCTCCTCGACCGCTTCGCTCATGGCTGACTCTCCTCAGAGCGCGGGGCGGATGACACCCACCCCGATGCCCTCGATGGCAAGGGATTCGACTCGCAGATCCACCTCGATGGGGCGGAATGCGTCGTTTTCGGGCAGCAGCTCCACGTGGGGGCCACGGCGGCGGAAGCGCTTCACCGTGACCTCGTCGTGCAGGCGTGCCACCACGATCTGGCCGTCCCTTGCCTCTTCGGTGCGCTGCACCGCCAGGAGATCGCCGTCCAGGATCCCCGCGTCCTGCATGCTCGCGCCCCGGACCACCAGCAGGTAGTCCGGACGCCGGTCGAACAGCGCCTCGGTGATCGCGTAGCGCCGCTCGATGTGCTCCTCCGCCAGGATCGGGCTGCCGGCGGCGACCCGGCCGACCACCGGCAGGCCCTCGCCGGTGTCGTCGCCTGCGTCGCCTTCATCGGTCTCCATACCGATCAGGCGGATGCCCCGGGAGGCCCCCCGGCGCATCTCGATGACCCCCTTGCGCGCGAGTGCCCGCAGGTGCTGCTCCGCGGCGTTGGGCGAGCGGAAGCCGCAGGCGCGGGCGATCTCGCTGCGCGTCGGCGGGTAGCCCGTCTCCGCGATGCAGCGGCGGATCAGCGCCAGTATCTCGGCCTGTCGGGGGGTCAGTTCGTTCATGCATCCTCCGGTTACTGTATAAATATACAGTATCTTCGCCGGCTGGCAAGCCCGGTTGAGTACCGGGCATTCATGGGAATACTGTAAATATATACAGCAATCCGCGAAACCCCGTGATGGACGACGAGACCGCCGCCTACGCCGAGCTCTACTGCCTGAGCAACTTCAGCTTCCGCCGCGGGGCCTCCCATCCCGGCGAGCTGATGACGCGCGCCGCCGAGCTGGGGTACACGGCCCTGGCGGTGACCGACGAGTGCTCCGTCGCCGGCGTGGTGCGGGCGCACATGGCCGCCCGGGAGACGGGGCTGGCGCTGATCGTCGGCAGCGAGTTCGTGCTCGAGGACGGCACCACGCTGGTGGTGCTCGCCCCCGACCGCCGTGCCTACGGCCAGCTGTGCGCGCTCATCAGCCTGGCGCGGAGCCTGGCCCCGAAGGGGGCCTACCGCCTGGGGCGCGCGGAGCTGGCCGGGGCGCTGCCGGACTGCCTCGCCATCCTGTGGGTGACCCCGGCGCTGACGGAGGAGACGGCGGCGTGGTTTGCCGGATGCTTCCCCGGCCGGGGCTGGCTCGGCGTGGGGGCCCTGCGCGACGGCTCGGACGCCGAACGGCTGCGTGTCAGCGCCCGGCTGTCCGCGGCCACCGGGGTACCGCGACTCGCCTGCGGCGGGGTGCTGATGCATCGCCGTGGCCGGCGAGCCCTCCAGGACACGCTCACCGCGATCCGCCTCGGCCGTCCGCTGGCCGAGCTCGGCACGGCCCTGGCCGGTAACGGCGAGCGCCACCTGCGTTCCCGCCGCGAGCTCGCGCGGCTGTTCCCGCGGCCCCTGCTGGAGGAGGGGGTCCGGGTGGCGGCGCGCTGCCGCTTCTCGCTCACGGAGCTGCGCTACGAGTACCCCGACGAGCTGACAGGGGAATACGCGACGCCCGGTGAACGGCTGCGCGCGCTGGTGGAGGCCGGACTGGCGGATCACTGGAAAGACGGCGTGCCCGGGGAGGTGCGCCGGCAGGTGGAGCACGAGCTCTCGGTCATCGCCGGCATGGGCTATGAGCCGTACTTCCTCACGGTCCACGACGTGGTGGAATTCGCCCGCCGCCGCGGCATCCTCTGCCAGGGGCGGGGCTCGGCGGCGAACTCCGTGGTCTGCTACTGCCTCGGCATCACCGCCGTGAACCCCACCCGTCAGCAGCTGTTATTCGAGCGTTTCATCTCCCCCGAGCGGGGCGAGCCGCCGGACATCGACGTGGACTTCGAGCACGAGCGCCGCGAGGAGGTGATCCAGTACATCTACCGCCGCTACGGTCGCGAGCGCGCGGCGCTGGCCGCCACGGTGATCACCTACCGCCCGCGCAGCGCCCTGCGCGACGTGGGCCGTGCGCTCGGTCTGGGCCAGGACCAGCTCGAGCGGCTGGCCGGTGCCATGCAGTGGTGGGACGGGGGCACCATCGGCGACGAGCGTGTGCGCGAGGCCGGCCTGGACCCCGAGAGCCCGGTGGTGCACCGGCTGATCGTGCTCGCCCGCGAGCTGCTGGGTTTCCCCCGTCACCTCTCCCAGCACGTGGGCGGGTTCGTGATCTCCCGCGGGCCGCTGGCGGAGCTGGTGCCCACGGAGAACGCCGCCATGGCCGGGCGCTCCGTGATCCAGTGGGACAAGGACGACCTGGAGGCCCTGGGACTGCTCAAGGTGGACTGCCTGTCGCTGGGCATGCTCACCGCGATCCGGCGCTGCTTCGAGCTCGTCGCGCGCCACCACGGCCGGTCCCTGGGCCTGGGCGACATCCCGGAGGGCGACCCGGCGGTCTACGACATGATCGGCCGGGCGGACACGGTGGGGGTGTTCCAGGTGGAGTCCCGGGCGCAGATGGCGATGCTCCCCCGCATGCGGCCGCAGACCTTCTACGACCTGGTGGTGGAGATCTCCATCGTCCGGCCGGGTCCCATCCAGGGCGACATGGTCCATCCCTATCTGCGCCGTCGCGAGGGGCTGGAGCCGGTGGACTACCCCAGCGAGGCGGTGCGCGAGGTGCTCGAACGTACCTACGGCGTGCCCATCTTCCAGGAGCAGGTCATGCAGCTTGCGGTGGTGGCCGCCGGCTTCACCCCCGGCGAGGCGGACGGACTGCGCCGGTCCATGGCCGCCTGGCGCCGCAAGGGTGGGCTCGGGCCGTTCCGCGAGCGGCTGGTGGAGGGCATGCGCGAGAGGGGGTATGACGTTGACTTCGCCGAGCGGGTGTTCCAGCAGATCCTGGGCTTCGGCGAGTACGGCTTCCCGGAGAGCCATGCGGCGAGCTTCGCGCTGCTGGTCTATGTCTCCGCCTGGCTCAAGCACCACTACCCCGCGGCGTTCACCGCGGCGCTGCTCAACAGCCAGCCCATGGGGTTCTACGGCCCCGCCCAGCTCGTGCGTGACGCCCGGGAGCACGGCGTGGGCGTGCGCCCGGTGGACGTGGCCGTCAGCGAGGCCGCCTGTACCCTGGAGCCGTCGCCGGACGACGGGCCGGCGCTGCAACTCGGGCTGAGCCTGGTGCGGGGGTTGTCCGCGGGCGGTATCGAGCAGCTGCTCACGGCCCGGCGCGGGTGTGCCTTCGATGACGTCACGGATCTCGCCCGGCGTGCCTCGCTGGAACGCCGGGATCTCAAGGCCCTGGCCGCGGCGGGGGCCCTGGCCGGGCTGGCCGGTCACCGCCGCCGGGCCCGCTGGGCGGTCCTCGGTGTGGAGCCGGAGCTGCCGGTGCTGCGGGGCACGGCGATCGAGGAGCCGGCCCCGGCGCTGGCGCCCCCCGGCGAGGGCGAGACCCTGGTGGCGGACTACGCCAGTACCGGCGTGAGCCTGGGCCGCCATCCCCTGGCCCTGCTGCGCCCGCACCTCGCCCGGCGGCGCTTCCGCACCGCCGCCGCGCTGCGGGAGGTCGGCCACGGCCGGCTGGTGCGGGGGGCCGGTCTCGTCATTACCCGCCAGCGGCCCGGCTCCGCCGGTGGGGTGACCTTTCTTACCCTGGAGGACGAGACCGGCGTGGTGAACGTCGTCGTCTGGCAGGCCACCGCCGAGCGTTTCCGTCGCGCCGTGGTCGGCGGGCGGCTGCTCGGCGTGATCGGCACCTGGGAGCGCCGGGGCGAGGTCATGCACCTCGTCGCCGGGCGCATCGAGGATCACTCCCGGCTCCTCGGGCGGCTGGTCACCCGCAGCCGGGATTTCGCCTAGCCCGCCGGGGTTGCCCCGCGGCTGCCACCCGGCGATACGGGCGCATGCTATCCCGGCTGGCCGTCCGCCCGCGGCGCGTTCAGCACCGGGGCATAGGCGACGACGAAGATCCCGAAGGAGGCGATCCAGGCCGCCCCCGCCAGGTGCAGGGCGCCGGTGGCACCAGTGGCGGCGGAGGTGAGTCGGGCGAGCACCGCCAGCGTGATCAGCGCGTAGATCGCGCGTCCCCCCGGGCGCAGCAGCAGCCCCCGGGCGGTGTGGGCGACGGCCACCCGCGTCATCACCCCGAGGATGAGCGTGCCGATGGCGCCGACGCCCAGGGCGTGGATCCAGGCCGCCGGCGGCACGGCGGGGACGAACGGGGTCAGGCCCTTGAGCAGCAGCGCCACCGGGATCCAGGCGTAGCCCAAGTGGAGGATCCACATCAGCGGATCGCCGACGGTGTGCCAGCCCCGCCAGCCGATCACCCGGGCCGCGTGCAGCGCCGCTGCGACGAGGGCGAGCACCGCGGTCACGCGGCTGCCGGGGGCGAGGGCGTCGGCAGCGAGCACGGCGACCAGCGCCAGCAGGGCCGCCCGGTCGAGCCGGGGCTGGCGGCGTATGAGCTCAGGGTCCCGTCCCTGACGCCGCAGCCAGTTGCCGGAGAATGCCGGTATGATCCGCCCGCCGATCACGGCCATGAGGATGGCGGTGAGATCAAGAGCGAGGTACTCCCCGGTGCGCGCCAGTCCCGGAGCGACCCCGGCCATGGCGAGGTGCAGGCACAGGTTGCCGAGGGCGAACACGGCCAGCACGGCCACCAGCGGCAGGTTGCGCCGGTTGCCGTGCCGCCAAAGCGTGCGCAGTGCCACCAGGGCCAGGGCCGGCAGGAAGGCGAGGTCGATGATGGCCGCCGGGACCACGGGTATGACGCCGCCGTACAGCGCCATCGCCAGCCGGCCGGCGAGCCACAGCGCCGCGAGGCCGAGCAGCCGGGCCCCGGTGGGCGGCGGAGCCCCCGTCCAGTTCGCCATCGCCGTGAGCAGGAAGCCGGCGACCGCGCCCGGCACCAGCCCGTAAAGCATCTCGTGGGCGTGCCACCACAGTGGCGAGGTCGCTGCCGGCAGCCGGATCGATCCGGTGAGCACACCGAGCCATACGGCGATGACCACGACCGCGAACAGCGCCGTCAGGAGAAAGAAGATCCGGAACGGATAGGCCAGTAGATGGGAGCGGGGCATGGGATCACCGACACGTTTTAAGATGTATCAAATATACCTTTTAAAGGCCGGTCTGAACACCACCGGCGATCCCGCCGGAGCGGGCTCAATGGCGGTGGGCCGAGATCGCGTAGGTGTCGCCCGAGGCGCTCTTGGCGCGATACATCGCCATGTCCGCGGCACGGATGAGGTTATGCCCGTCCTCGCCGTCCCCGGGAGCCAGCGCGATACCGATACTGGTGCCCACGCGGAAGGTATGGCCGTTCACTGTCACGGGGGAGTCCATGGCGTAGAGCAGCTTCTCGGCCACCGTCACCGCGTGCCGGAGCTCGCGGATGTCCTCCAGCACGATCGTGAACTCGTCGCCGCCCAGCCGGGCGACGAAGTCCCCGTCGCGCAGGGTGTTGCGCAGGGTGGTGGCGAAGTGGGCGAGCAGGCGGTCGCCGGTGTCGTGACCGTAGGCGTCGTTCACGCGCTTGAAGCCGTCGATGTCCAGGAACAGTACCGCCAGCATCCGGTCCGTGCGCCGGCGAGCGAGACTCAGTGCCAGGTGTTCCTCCAGCGCGGCGCGGTTGGGTACCCCGGTGAGCGGGTCGAAGTGTGCCAGGTAATCCAGGCGTTGCTCGGCGGCTTTCCAGCGGGTGACGTCGGTAATGGTGACGATGTTGTTACGGATGTTCGGTGCTTCACTGTCGCGGACGCCGATGACATTCACCCAGGCGACGAAGGTGCTGCCGTCCGGGCGCTGCGAGGCGATCTCGCCCTGCCAGCGCCGGCCCGCTGCCAGCGCCCGGTGCACCTCGCCGGCGAGCGCTTCGCTCCGTGCGGGGGCGAGGGCCCCGAGGATGTCGCTGCCGAGCAGCTCGCCGGCCCCGATACCGGTGATCTCCGTGACCGCGGCGTTGGCGCGCAGGACACGGTTGTCCGCGCCGGTGATCAGCAGGCCCTCGGCGGCGTTCTCGAAGATGCGGTCCGACAGGCGCAGGTCGTGCTCGAGGCGTTTGCGTTCGGTGATGTCGCGCAGGCTTGCGAGATAGCCCGTCCGTCCCTGCCAGGGAATGCCGGCTACCGCCATTTCCGCGACCCGGGGCGGCCGTTCCGGCGGCAGGACGTCGATCTCCGTGCGGGCGGCGGTCAGGGGAAAGCCGAATGGCGAGTGCACGAGTTCGTTGTGACCACGGCCGAACAGACGAAGCGCCGCGGGGTTGGCATAGCGGATGATCCCGTCGGGGTCGATCACCACCAGCGCGTCGCTGCTGTGCTCGACGACGCGGTGCAGCAGCTCCGGGCCGCCGTCGTCGGGGCCGGCGATGACCGGCGGCCCCCCGTCGATGCCCAGCGCCGGCGGCAGACCGGGAACCGGGCGCCGCGACGGTGAGTGGCCTGTCGGGATCTGGCAGTTCGGCATTGCTTGTTCTCCGCTGTCTCCCGGGGGCCCCCGGGATGCCGGCGGCGCCTGCTGCGCCGGTGCGTTATGCCACGCTTACGCGTGTCCCCGGCCCACGGGAATGAGGGCCAGGCTATGGAGGACCTGGTCGTGATCGGAGAGATCGCCGATGATTCGGCGCACCGGCGGCGGGAGCTCCTTGATGAGGGTGGGGGTCGCCACCACGTGCTCGTGCTCCGCGGCCTCCGGGTTTTCGATCACGTCGATGACCTCGAGCGCGTAGCGGCCGCCCAGGTCCTCCTGGCAGATCTGGCGCAGATCGGCGATCGCGCGCCGGGAGCGTGGCGTATGGCCGGCGATGAAGAGCCTGAGCAGGTAACCGGAGGCCATGGGTCGTCCCTGATGCGTGACCATGCGTCTGCGGGATGTCGACTACCTCACAGCGCGGTTTGGCGAAGCAACATAGCCGTGGCGGCGGGGACGGTCAAGCGCCCTGTCCCGGAAAACGGATGGGATGCCGGGGCCGGCGGGGGTTGCCGCGCCGGCCCCGGGGAGGGGGTCACCGGGGCTCGGTCGCCGGCTGTGCCGAATCTCCGTTGCCTTCCAGCCGGAGGTAGGCCTCGAGCTCGTCGCGTACCGCCGGGTCGAGATCCCCGGGGTGAGTGATGCGCATGTAGAACACGGTGAAGTAGACCACCTTCACCGACGTCACCAGGCGTTCGAACATGGCGCTGAACCCCTTGCACAGCCATATCGCCACCAGCGCCGGCAGCCAGTTGAAGTGCAGCGGCCCATCCGGCAGCCAGCCGGCCCCGAAGTCACCCAGCGCGGCACGCAGCGAGCCGGCGTAGAACGCGGACATCCCGTCACCGATCCACAGCCCCCAGAGTACGGCCACCACGGCGGCGAGGAGGTAGAGCGGCGCCACCAGCGTGCCCGCTGCGCGCGCGGCGAGATCGATGCCGAACACGCCCACCAGGCTCTCCGGTACGCGGTCGCGGAGGTCACGCATCTGCGAGATACCCTCGCGCACGCCCACGCCGTCCACCGCGATGGCGGGCAGCAGGTAGTGGTTGACCAGGTCCCAGACCTCGGTGAGACCGGCAAGCATGGCCGTTACCAGCCCCGAGATCAGCCCGGACTTCTCGCTGTTGCTGTTGCGGCGGGAGGCGACGAAGCCGAAGACCATGTCCAGCAGCGCCAGCCGGCGGTAGCCGTGTCGGCAACTACGGGCATGGGCCCGGGCCTCGGTGGACTCGGGGGACCGGCCCTGGACCGCCTCCGCCACCAGCCAGCTCTGCTGGATCTCCAGGCGGTTGTAGAAGAAGAACTTGTAGAAGAAGAGCACGACCGCGAGCACGAGGAGCAGCGTCCCCGTCCCGCCGCGGTCCACCGCGATCGCGGCGATGCCGGCGAAGAACACGGACACCATGACCGCCGCGTAAACCGCCATGTACACCCACGGCCGGACAATCCCGGGGTGGCGCCCTACGACAGCGAAGGTGTGCTTGAGCAGGTAGGCCAGTTGCCAGAGGCGTTCCCGGACGCCGGGTAGCTGCATGCGTTCCATTCCAGACTCCTCCCCGGGCCGGGAGCCTGCCCCCGGCGCCGCCCGTACCGTTTGACCCGGGGGGTGGAGTCACGGGCCGATGACCCGGACGGCGGTCCCGCCCCCGGGGACCTGTCCGGCAGTATCCGGCGCCGTCCTTACACCGGCCTTAATCAGGGGGGCGTGCTAGTGCTCGTCGCGGGCGCGTTCGCGGCCGGTGAGCGGGATCACGGCGACGTCGTAGAGCGGCTCCGGTTGCAGGGTGACGTGTTCGATACTGAAGCGTTCGCGCAGCAGCCGCTTCATGCCGTCGAGCTGCAGGGGCCAGTGCTCGAGGTCGCGGATGCGCACGTGGGCCGCGATGGCGTAGTGCCCGGAGGCGATCGTCCACACGTGCAGGTCGTGGACGCTCTCGACGCCGTCCACCGCCTGCAGCTGATGGCCGACCCGCTCGAGGTCGATGTGTCGCGGCACGCCCTCCATCACCACGTGGATCGCGTCGCGCAGCAGCCGCGAGGTGGAGATCAGGATCAGTGCCGAGATCACCAGCGAGAGAAGCGGGTCGATGGGGAACCAGCCGGTAAGGGCGATCACCAGTCCGCTCGCCAGCGCGGCGACGGAACCGAGCAGGTCGCCGAGCACGTGCAGGATGGCGCCCTGGGTGTTGAGGTTCTGCTCGCCGCCGTGTAGCACGCGCAGCACCACGACGTTCATGGCGAGCCCGATGGCCGCCACCACCAGGACCATGCCGCCCTGGACCTCGACCGGGTGGATCAGCCGCTGGACGGCCTCGTAGGCGATCCAGGCGACCACCACCAGCATGAAGCCCGCGTTCACCAGGGCGCCGACGATCTCGGCGCGCTGGAACCCGAAACTATGGCGCTCGCTTGGTGGTCGCTGGCTGAGGCGCGAGGCGAGGGCGCCGAGCCCCAGGGCGAGGGAGTCCGTCACCATGTGCCCGGCGTCGCCGATGAGCGCCAGCGAGCCGGACAACCAGCCGGCGACCAGCTCCACCAGGGCGAAGCCGCCGGTAAGCACGAGCCCGATGAGCAACGCCCGGCCGCTTGATGGGGTGTGGTCGTGATCGTGTCCGTGACCATGCCCGTGGTCATGGTCGTGCGTGTGATCGTGGGTCGTGTCGGTCATTTCAGAGCCTGTTCCCCGTCGCTGATGGATTGACGCATGTGAGCCGCACAAGCGGACCGGCTCAGCCGCGGGGTGGGGGCGTGGGCGGTGCGGTGACGAGACGCACCGGTACCGGCGTGTCCGTCGGTGGTGGGTGAACGGTGTTCGGGGATCTCGCCGGTGCGGCGCGTACCGGCAGTGCGGGGACGTGGCTCGCGATGTGACACACCGGCGTCGCGGTGACCACCTCCGGGTGGCCATGATCGTCCGCGCTCGGGGGATGCGGACCGATATCGGCGGCGTGTGCGGCCAGTGAGAGCGCGAGCGCGGCCACCAGCGCCGCGAGGGGCCGGCGCCAGGTGGTCGCGATTTGCCGCTGGGCATGGTTCATAATCCAAAGCCTAGACCTTATAGTACCTATAAGGTAAAGCCCGGGAGGCCGTACCGTGCACTACACCATCAGCGAGGCGGGGCGTCGGGCCGGGTGCCCGGCCGTGACCATCCGTTACTACGAGCGTATCGGGCTGCTGCCGCAGCCGGCCCGGGGGACGAACGGTTACCGCTATTATACCGGGGCGGACGTCGAGCGCCTGGCGTTCGTGGTCCGCGCCCGTGAGCTCGGCTTCGGGCTGAGCGATATCGGCGAGCTTCTGGCGCTCGCCGCGCATCACGACCAGCCGTGCCAGGCCGTGGACGAGAAGATCGCCGGCCAGCTCGCCGCGGTACGCGAGCGCATCGAGCAGCTCACCGCCCTGCAGGCGCGGCTGGAACGGCTTCAGGCGGCCTGCAACGGCCGTCACCCCATCGATCAGTGCGGCATCCTCGCCGCGCTCTCACCGGAGGCGACCACCGCCGGGCAGTGAGCCCGCCGGGCCAGGCTCAGCGCAGGGGTTCGCGGCTGCGGTCCTGCATCAGCCACAGTGCAGCGGCGGCGACGAGTGCGGCGACGACGAGATAGAGTCCCGGCGCCCCCTGGTAGCCGGTGGCCGACATCAGCCAGCTCGCCATCATCGGTGCGGTACCGCCGGCGACGCCGAGCCCCAGGTTGTAGGCCAGGGAGTAGCCGGTGAGCCGGTCCGCCACCGGGAACAGCTCCACCAGCATCGCCGGCGCGGAGCCCAGCGGCAGCGCGATCAGCAGTGCCAGGATCACCTGCGCGGCGATCAGGTCCGGCAGCCCCCGGGCGGCCAGCACCACCAGGGCCCAGCCGCACAGCGCGACCAGTACGAACGCACCGACCAGCAGGGTGCGTCGCCGCATGACATGGTCGGTGAGCCAGCCGCTCAGGGGGATGATCGGCATGGCGAGCGCCAGACCCAGCGAGTTCACCTGCAGCGCCACGTCGTTGCCGATGCCCCCGATCTCGCTGGCATAGGTGGGCAGGTAGACCAGCGGGATGTAGAACACGATGCCGTAGCCCGAGGCGAAGATCACCGCCAGTACCGTCTCCCGCAGGTTCTGTGTCAGCGCCTCGTGCAGCGGCGAGTCGTCCTCGTGTTGCGCCTGATGGTGTGTCATGTGCGGCGAGGAGTGGAGGTCGCGTACATAGAGATAGGCCAGCAGCGCGAACACGCCGCCGAGGATGAACGGTACCCGCCAGCCCCAGGCGTCGACGGCGCCCTGCGGCAGTAGCGTGCTCACCAGCGCGGCCAGCCCCGAGCCCACCAGGGTCCCGGCCAGGCTGCCGAAGTTCGCCCAGCTGCCGGAGAAGCCGCGCCGGTGCAACGGCGAGGTCTCCACCATGTAGGTCACCGAGCCGCTGAATTCGCCGCCCACGGACAGTCCCTGCAGCAGGCGCACCCCGACCAGCAGCACCGCCGCCCACAGCCCGGCGCTGGCATGGGTGGGCAGCAGCCCGAGCAGGGTGGTGGCCGTGCCCATCGTGATGATGGAGATCTTCAGCACCGCCGCCCGGCCGAGACGGTCGCCCACGTAGCCGAACACCACGCCGCCGATGGGCCGCATCACGAACCCCGCGGCGAATACGCCGAAGGTCGCGATCAGCGACGCCAGGTGGTTGTCCGACGGGAAGAAGAGCTGGGAGATCACCGGCGCGAAGAAGCCGTAGAGGGCGAAATCGTACCACTCCATGACATTGCCGATGGTCCCGCCGACGACCGTCTTCGGTGTATGCGCGCGACCGGTATAGGCCTTGGTACGCGTGGGTTTCTGTTGGGGTGTGTCGTCCCCGGCTGTCGAGGTCATTCGTTCTCCTTGTCGTGACACGTCGTGAGTGAATGTCCGCCCCCTTTTCCGGGCAGACCGGCGAACGCCGTCGCCCGTTCCTTCCGGCGGGCGCGGTCGCGGGGTCGTAACCTCGCCGGTGCCAAGCTGCGCCGCACCATAGGGGGCGGCGATGAAGTCATTGAAATCAGCGATTTGACGCTTATCCGCCCCGGAACTAGCGTTCTGATCAAACTATACGCCCCCGGCCGGAGACAGGGTGCCCGCCCCTGTGGACGGGGCACGGTGTGGAGGAGATGCATGCCGGAATACAGCGAATCACGCGCGGCGATCCTCGATGCGATCTGCCGACGCCATGCCGACGCACCCGGTGCGTTGCTGCCTATCCTCCACGAGGTGCAGGAGCGCCTCGGCCATATCCCGGGGGATGCCGTTGCCGGCGTCGCCGAACGGCTCAACCTCACCCGCGCCGAGGTCGACGGGGTGGTGGGGTTCTATACCGACTTCCGCCGCGAACCGGCCCCCGCGCGGGTGGTGAAGGTCTGCCGCGCCGAGGCCTGCCAGGCCGTGGGTGGTCGCGAGGTCTACCGCGCCGCGGTCGCCGCCGCCGAGGCCGCCGGCGGTACGGTGGAGGTGGAGGCGGTCTACTGCCTGGGCAACTGCGCCTGCAGTCCCGCCGGCCAGGTGGACGGCGAGACCCTGGGGCGGCTCGACACCGAGCGGGTGACCCGGCTGGTCGCAGGCACGGACGGGGAGGTGCCGGCATGAAGGTCTTCCTCTCCCGGGACAGCAGCGCGCAGTCCATCGGTGCCGAGGCCGTCGCCCGTGCCCTGGCCCGGGTGGCGGCGGAGCGCGGTGAGCCGCTGGAGCTGGTGCGCACGGGCTCGCGCGGGCTGTTCTGGCTCGAGCCCATGATCGAGATCGAGCGCGACGGCCGGCGCGAGGGCTTCGGCCCGGTCACCCCCGCGGACGTCCCCGGGCTCGTCGCCGCGCTGGCCGATGGCGGTACCCACCCCCTCCATCTGGGCCGCATCGAGGAGCTGCTTGCCGCCCAGGGGCAGCGCCGGATCAACTTCCGGCGCTGCGGCGTCGTCGACCCGGCGTCCTGGGAGGATTACGTGGTCACCGGCGGTACCCGGGGCCTGCGGGCCGCGCTGGAGATGGCGCCGGCGGACGTGGTGGAGGCGGTAACCGCCTCCGGGCTGCGCGGCCGCGGCGGTGCCGGCTTCCCCACCGGCGTGAAGTGGCGCACCACCCACGAGGCGACCGCCCCGCGCAAGGTCGTGGTCTGCAACGCCGACGAGGGCGACAGCGGCACCTTCGCCGACCGCATGCTCATGGAGGGCGATCCCCTCGCCCTCATCGAGGGCATGGCCATCGCCGCCGTCGCGGTGGGGGCGGAGGAGGGCTACATCTACCTGCGCTCCGAATACCCCCACGCCCGCGAGGCCCTGGAGCGGGCGATCGGGATCGCCTACGACAACGGCCTGCTCGGCGCGGACCTGCTCGGCTCCGGACGCCGCTTCGATATCGCCCTGCGCATGGGTGCCGGGGCCTACATCTGCGGCGAGGAGACCTCGCTGCTGGAGAGCCTCGAGGGCCGGCGCGGGGTGATCCGCTTCAAGCCGCCACTGCCGGCGGTGCAGGGCGCCTTCGGTGTACCCACGGTGGTGAACAACGTCATTACCCTGGCCACCGTGCCGGCGATCCTCGCCGACGGCGCCGAGGCCTACGCCGCCCTCGGCCACGGCAAGTCCCGCGGCACCCTCACCGTACAGCTGTGCGGCAACGTCCGCCGCCCCGGGCTCTACGAGGTGCCGTTCGGGGTGTCGCTGGCCCACGTCATCGACGAGCTCGGCGGCGGCACTGCCTCCGGGCGGCCGGTGCGCGCGGTGCAGGCCGGCGGCCCGCTGGGGGCCTACCTGCCGGCCCCGGCGCTGGACGTGCCGCTGGATTACGAG
>NZ_JBHFPQ010000034.1:0-14843 GCF_041949875.1 Arhodomonas sp. KWT2 | reverse complement strand
GGCACGGGCGTTCGTGAACTGGCTGGTGCGGCTCTGCAAGCTCGACGCCCAGCTGCTGGGGCGCCCGGAGCCGATGACGCTGGCCGGCTTCCCGCTCAGCCACGACTTCCTCGGGCTGTTCGACACGGTGGCCTCGGTGGGAGTGGTGAACCTGAGCGTGTGCTCGACGGCGACGAACGCTTTGCCCTCAATGCCCGGCGCCTCGGCATCTCGCTCAGCGACGAGGAGCGGGGCTACGCCGCCTACTACGAGCGCACCGGGCGAATACGCCCCGGCATGCCCGTCGACGCCCGCGAGCCGCCCTGGCTCGGCGCCGGCTACCTGCGCTCGCGCCGCATCTACGCCGGCGCCGATGACAGGCTGCTGACGGCGCGATCCCCCTTGTCCGGGTTTGCCGACGCGGAGACTGCGTAGCGCGGGACCGGGCCCCGCCGGCGTGCGATTGCTTGCCGCGGCTCCGGTTCGCGGTGAGGAGGGGCGGGGATCCCGGAACGAAGAGTCCGTGACCGGCGCAGGGTAGGGTACGCGGGATCAGCTCGGCCGGTGGCCGTGGATGATGGTCAGGTTGGGACCCCGCGGCCGGTGCAGGTAGCGCTCGATGGGGGTGGGGCGGCCGAAGAGATATCCCTGGGCGTAATCGATGCCGAGTTCGCGTACCTCGCGGAAGATACGCTCGTCTTCCACGAATTCCGCGATGGTGGAGATCCCGAGTTCCCGGGCGAGGCGCTGGATGGCGCCGGTGACGGCGCGGTCCAGGCGGTCGTTGGGCATGCCGCGCACGAAGCCGCCGTCGATCTTGAGGAAATCCACCTCCAGTTCCTTGAGGTAGCTGAACGACGCCATGCCGCTGCCGAAGTCATCCAGCGCGAAGCGGCAGCCGACGCTGCGCAGGCGCTGGATGAAGGTGCGTGCGGTGGCGTGGTTGGAGATTACTGCGGTCTCCGTGATCTCGAAGCACAGCGACTCCGGTGCCATGTCGTGGTGGTGGAGCGTGTGCAGGATGAAGTCGCAGAACGTCAGGTCGCCCAGCGTCTGCCCCGACAGGTTGACGAACCAGAGGGTGTCCTTGCGGTCATGGGGGCGGATCGTGCGGATGAGGTTGCCCACCACCCAGCGGTCGATGCTCGGCATCAGTCCGTAGCGTTCCGCAGCGGGCAGGAAGGTCCCCGGGACGATGATTTCGCCGTCACGGTCACGCATGCGCAGCAGCAGCTCCAGACGGCGCCGGCGGGACTCGCCTTTACCACCGCCCTGCCGGCACGGGAGGATCGGCTGGCAGTAAAGGCTCAGGCGGTTCTCGTCCAGTGCCTCGCGGATGGCGCTCACCCAGGTCATCTCGGTGCGGTAGCGATCGCTGAGGTGATCGTCCTCGCGGAAGACGTGGATGCGGTTGCGGCCATGATCCTTGGCGATGTAGCAGGCCGCATCCGCCTTGCTCATGGCCGATGCCGTGGACTCCGTGCCCGCGTTGATCTCGACGATCCCCGCGCTCGCTGTTACCGGGAACAGCCGCTCCCCCCAGCTGAAGCGCGTGGTCTCCACTGTGTGGAGATAACGCGCCGCGGCTTCGCGCGCCTGTTCGGCGCCGTGCCTGTGGAGCAGGATCCCGAACTCGTCGCCCCCCAGGCGGGCGACGCAGTCGCCGGTATCGATCAGTTCCGAGAGGCGGCGGGCGAGGCGGCGCATCAGGGCGTCGCCAGCCTCGTGGCCGCAGACGTCGTTGATGAGCTTGAACTGGTCGAGGTCCACCAGGCAGAGACTGGTCTGGCGTGTGGGTTCCTCGCGGACCCGGGAGAGCGCCAGCTCGATCTCCTGCTGGAAACCGGCGCGGTTGAGCAGCCCGGTGAGTGCGTCGTGACGGCTCAGGTGATCGAGCTGGGTCGCGCGCTGGTCGGCGAGTTCCCGTACCGCGCGTTCCCGGCGGGTCATCTGACC
This sequence comes from Arhodomonas sp. KWT2, assembly GCF_041949875.1. Lineage (NCBI taxonomy): Bacteria > Pseudomonadati > Pseudomonadota > Gammaproteobacteria > Chromatiales > Ectothiorhodospiraceae > Arhodomonas > Arhodomonas sp. KWT2. The sequence continues at coordinate 12,908 of NZ_JBHFPQ010000034.1, read as the reverse complement.
GACCAGCCAGGTGGCGAGCGCCGTGAGTCCCAGCGACAGGCCGAGCGCCACGGCGGGTCCGCGGAGGTCGTAGGCAAAGCGGGCGCCGGTAGCCGCCACGGCTGCGCTGTAGGTCCGGCCGCCGGTGCTCCAGACGTGTGCCAGATGCTGCCCGCCGGACCACTGGTACCAGGCCGGGGGATCGTCCTCGAACGTCCGGGTGTGCAGTGTCTCGCGGCTGTCGCGCCCGGTAACGTCGCTTACCGTGATCCTCAGGCCCTGGGAGCGAAGCACCGCGAGGGCGTCGGTGACCAGCGCGTGCACCTTGAAGACACCCTCCGCCAATCCCCGTGTGCCGCGGGTATGGATGTTGCCGTTGTGCTGGAATACCGGCACGAACACGAGGATCGCCGGTTCGTTGCCCGAATCCTGGACCAGGGAGGTGCTCGCGCTTGCGGAGAGTTCGGCACGGTCGATGGCGGCGCGTATGGCGTTGCTGCGCGCCTCGTTATCCGACGGGTCGAATCCGAGTGCGCGCCGGTTCTCGGTGAACGGCTCCACGTAGAGGATGGGGTAGTACTCCTCGCGCCTCGGCGCGCGCACCAGCTCGCCGGTGGCGCTCAAGTCCCGGATGGTGAAGCCGGGGAATTCGGCACGGACCCGTGCGATGAAAATCTCTCTGCCCAGGTGCGTGATGCGCGGTACCCATTCCAGGGCCTCGATGGTGGGGTGGCGGGCGAGGATGGAGCGGGCGAGGCGGGAGAAATCCTTGCGGGTGACGACCTGTTTGACCTGGAACAGATCGGCGATCTCGCGAACGCTCGCGAACTGCTGGCGCCAGGTCTGGGTGATGGCGGTGACGTGTTCACGCGCGGCGATGCGGAAGGCCGTGTCCGCGCGCCCGCGCTCATGGTGGTACGCGGCATAGGTCACCAACAGGCTCACGGTCAGCCCGAAGACGGCAACCACCACCGGCAGCAGCCAGGCGGGAAGGCGCGGGCGGGTGTGCGTGCGCCGGCCGTATGCCGACTTGCCGGCCTCCGGTGTGCCGTCGATGTCCCACCGCGCTCCGGTCATGCGCTCTCCCCCTCGGCGTCCGTGGAAGGCCTAGGGAAGGGTGACCGGTGTCGGTGGCCGCCAGCCCTCGGCGGCGTGCTCGCAGACCACCGTGGTGTCGATACCTCCGCGGGTGGCGAAGGCCATGCGCACGCGCATGAAACGCGGTGCCAGCCGGGCGACGAGGTCTTCCAGTATCCGGTTGCTCACGGCCTCGTGAAACGCGCCCTCGTCGCGGAATGACCAGACATAGAGTTTCAGCGACTTGAGCTCCACGCAGCGTGCGTCCGGGACATAGTCCAGGTACAGCGTGGCGAAATCGGGCTGGCCGGTCATCGGGCACAGGCAGGTGAATTCCGGGATGGTCATCCGGATGGTGTAGTCCCTCTCCGGGGCCGGGTTATCGAAGGTCTCCAGGTCGCGGCTCGGCTGACTCGGCATTGACGTTTCCTCGGTGTGAAGGGCCCTTCTGCGCGGGTTGCCCGACGGCGTCTTGGCGTGGGGCGAGCATACCACCCGCGGCGCCTGCGTGCCCGCTGCGCCGATGCCAGCACGTGATGTCGGTGAGGGTCAAAGGGGGGGCTGAACAATGCGGGGGGAGACCCGGAAACGAGAACGCCCCGCCGGAGAGGGCGGGGCGTCGGGACGGGTCGCCGCAGCGACCCTGACTCGGAAGCGCCGGCGCTTACTTCTGTTCGGTCACCGTCTTCATGCCGGTGACCTCGACCTCCACGCGCCGGTTGGGCTGCAGGCAGTTGATGAGCTCGTTGCGGCCGCCGGTGTTCTCGCACTGCACGACCGGATCACCCTCGCCCATGCCGACGACCTGCATGTCGTAGCCGGCCATGGTGGGCTTGCTCATGAGGTAGTCCGCCACTGCCTGGGCACGACGCTCGGAGAGCTTCTGGTTGTAGGCCTCCGGGCCGATGCGGTCGGTGTGACCGAGGACGCGGATGCTGCTGACCTCCCAGTCACGGTCGATGCGCTGGGCCATCTGGTCGAGGCGGGCACGGCCCTCGTCGGTGAGGGTGGCCTTGTCGAAGCCGAACAGCGTACGCGCATCGATGGTGACGCGCTCGGTGCGCTCAACCATCTTCGGCTCCGGCTCGGGCTCCGGCTCCGCGGTCTCGATGACGTCGCCGCACTCCTCGCGCTTCTGCATCTTCGACTGGTTCGGGTCGTACCAGCACTCACCGTCCGCGTTCTTCCAGACCGTGTCCTGCGGGTTCGACCAGTAGGCGCCCTCCTTGTCCATCATGCTGTTGTCGGCACTGGCGAGGCCGGCCGCTCCCAGCGTCAGCACCAGCCCCAGGCCGATGGGCAGAAGGGTGTTCTTCATATCGAAACGCATCATTGCTTCTTCTCCTGTCTCCCGTCGTGGGGATGTATTTGCCGTTTGCTAGCCGGTCCCTGCGGGAACCCCTGCAGCTCCAGTCTTTCAGTACTACCGTCCCGACAGCAAGAGTGTGCGCGATTTCACGTATTTCAACCGTGCGCACGCGTCGACATGTCGCCATGTGCGGCGCTGCATGTCTGCGTAATCGTAGAAGATAAACGCGGGTTTTCATTCCCGAGCCGTAAATGGCTATCGTATCCACGACCGGCCGTCGGCCATTAGTGACACCCCTCGGGAGGAAAGCCAGGACCATGCCGCATCCCATCGTGACCCATCCCGACCCGCGTCTTCGCCAGGTTTCGCGCCCGGTGGAACGCTTCGACGCCGAGCTCGCGTCGCTCGTCGACGACATGTTCGAGACCATGCATGCCGAGGAGGGCATAGGCCTCGCGGCGGTCCAGATCGGGATCCATCTGCGCCTGGCGGTCATGCAGGTCGAGGACAACCCTGCGCGGGTACTCGCCAATCCCACCTACGAGAAGCTGGGCGAGCCCATGCCGCTGGACGAGGGGTGCCTGTCGGTGCCGGGGGTGCGCGAGCGCACGAAGTCCCGGGTCGACCGTGTGCATGTGCGTGCACAGGACGTGCACGGCGAGTGGTATGAATTCGAGGCGGAAGGGCTGGAGGCGGCCTGTGTCCAGCACGAATGCGACCACATCGACGGCCGCCTCTACATCGACCACCTGACGCCGGTGCGGCGCAGGCGGCTGATCAAACGCTACGAGCGTGAACGCGCCCGGGAGACGGACTCCTGAAACCTCAGGCCACGTGCACCGTCAGCCAGGGGTGGGGGCGACGCATCGTCAGTCCGGGAAGAAGGCTGCGCCACAGCCGTGCACTGCCGGCGCGCATGGTCTGCGCACGCAGCGAACGGGCGTCGCGCGTAATCCGCTCGAGCTCGGTGGGGTTGAGATTGAGGACGGTAAGCTCATTGGCGGACATGGTCTTTGGTCTCCTGAATGATGCGGTGCGTCAAATGTTAATGAGCAGGATAACGCCCCGCATCTCAGTCACATAGACATCTTCGGGCATAATCCCCTTTCCCCGGCAGCACAGATCCGCCGATGGGGTCGCATTGCCGGTTTTCCGTCGGAAAGGGGTGGTGGATACCGGGGTCGCGTGATCTATACTGGCGCGCTTTGCGCAGTGTAGTGGTAGTGGACATCGGTATGGCATCCGGCAGCAGACATCCCCGACTCGCGTGGTCCCAGGTCACCCTCGATAGCGCCCTGGCGCGTCTGGCCGGGGTCGAGACCGCGTGCATGTTGCCGATCTGGAGCGACCGCGCCGACGAGGGGGTGCCGGGCGAGCCCGTCGAGCACGATACCACCGACCTGCTGCGCGGCCTGTCGCTCGCCTTCGGGGAGGGGCCGGAGGAGTCCGGGCGTGACTGGGCTGCCGTGCATTCGTCACTGCTGGTCGCTCTGGCGGAGGTGCGGCGGTTCGACAACGTCGATGCGCTGCTGCGCAGCGTGGCGCTGGATTTCCGTCGTGACGGCTACCGCCGGGAGGCAGTGGCGGCCGTGCGTACCGCCCTGCGCATACGACCCGACAGCCAGCCGGCGCGGTGCCAGCTCATCATCGGGCTGTGGTTCCTGATCTGCGACCAGCTCGAGCCGGAGCCGGACGTGCGCCTGAGCGAGATCCGCTCGCTGTTCGAGGGGTTCGGCGAGGCCAGCGGCGAGACGGCGCGGGTCCGCGAGCTCGTCGCCTTCGCCTATCTGGTATCGGTGTTCTTCGAGGAGATGCGCATCGACGAGGAGGTGACCTTCGTCCGCCGTGCCCGGGAATGGCTTGCCGACAGCCCACTCGCCGGGCGTCTTGCAGACATGCAGGCCGCCGGCTACGTCGATCTCGGCCGCCTCTGCGCGGTGGAGTGATGCGCCGGCCTCAGGCCTCGCCGTCGCGGTTGACCGGGTAGGGCCCGGTCGGGCCGCGCAGCGGCTGTAGCAGCAGCCGGTCCAGGCGCAGCTCACGGGGATCGCGGAACTGTTCCAGGCCGATGACCATGCCCTCGTGCCCCGCTGCCGGTTGCGGCCGGTAAGTGCCCAGGAGCCGGTCCCACCAGGACAGGCAGAAGCCGAAGTTGCTGTTGGTCTCGTTGCGGATCACCGAGTGATGGACCCGGTGCATGTCCGGCGTGACCAGTACCCGCCGCAGCCGGCGGTCCACCGCCCCGTTCAGCCGTACGTTGCCGTGATTGAACATCGCGCAGGCGTTGAGCAGCACCTCGAAGACCAGCACCGCCACCGGCGGTGCGCCGATCGCGGCCACCGCCGCCATCTTCAGCCCCATGGACAGCAGTATCTCGACGGGGTGGAAGCGCAGCGCGGTGGTGACGTCGAATTCCAGGTCCGCGTGATGAACCCGGTGCAGGCGCCATAGCGCCGGGACGGCGTGGAAGAGCACGTGCTGGAGGTAAATCGCGAGATCCAGGGCCAGCACGGCGAGGATCACCGCGCCCCAGTGCGGCAGCGTGACGGCGTTGAGCAGCCCCCAGCCCTGCGCTTCGGCGAGCAGGGCGAGCCCGACCGCCGCGGTGGGGAAGGCGACCCGCAGGACCAGGGTGTCGATCACCACGATGCCCAGGTTGCCCGGCCAGCGCCGGGCACGGGGGATAGCGCGGCGGCGGCGCGGAACAAGCGTCTCCCAGACCGCCATCGCCGCGAGCACGCCCGCGAACGCCGACAGCCGTACCCAGGGCTCGTGGCCGAGCAGGAAGGCGTCGAATTCGCTCATCATCCGGTGGACAACGCCACCGGGACCGGGTTCCGGCGGCGCCGGCCGTCACTCCCCGCGGCCGCGGCCCCAGTGCTCGGCGCCCGGCAGCAGCAGGTGCATGCCCACCGCGACCACGCTGCACAGCGCGATGCCCTCCAGACTGTACTGGCCGTGGCCGACAGTCAGCCCACCGATACCGAAGACCAGGGTCACCGCCATCACCGCCAGGTTGCGGGCGATGGAGAGATCCACCTGATGACGGACCAGGGTGTTGACGCCGACTACGGCGATGGAGCCGAACAGCAGGCACAGGATGCCGCCCATCACCGGCACCGGGATGCTCTGCAGTACCGCGCCGAACTTGCCGATGAACGCCAGCACCACCGCCAGGCCCGCTGCCCAGGTCATCACCCGGGGGTCGTAGTTGCGCGTGAGCATCACCGCGCCGGTGACCTCGGAGTAGGTCGTGTTGGGCGGCCCCCCGAGGCCGGCGGCCATCGAGGTGGCCAGCCCGTCGCCGAGGAGGGTGCGGTGCAGGCCGGGGCGCTTGAGGTAATCCCGGCCCGTGACCGAGGAGATGGCGAGGATGTCGCCCACGTGCTCGATGGCCGGGGCGATCGCCACCGGGATCATGAACAGGATCGCCCGCCAGTCGAATGCGGGTGCGGTGAATGCGGGCATGCTGAGCCAGGGGGCCTCGGCGATGGCGCCGGTGTCCACAACACCGTAGGCGAAGCTCAGCAGGTAGCCGGCGATCACGCCGAAGATGATCGGGATCAGCCGGAACAGGCCCCGCGCGAGCACCGCCACGGTCACCGTCACCGCCAGCGAGACCAGCGATATCACGATGGCGTCTGCATACGGAATGAGCTGCTGGGCGCCGTCGCCGCTCTTGCCCATGGCCATGTTCACCGCCGTCGGCGCGAGGCTCAGCCCGATGACCATGATCACCGGGGCGATCACCACGGGCGGCAGCAGCCGGTCGATAAAGCCCGTGCCGCGGGCACGCACGGCGCCGGCGAGCACCACGTAGAGCAGGCCGGCGGCCATCAGCGCGCCCATGGTCTCGGGCAGGCCGAAGCGCTGCTTGGCCGCGATGATGGGCGCGATGAACGCGAACGAAGAGGCAAGGAACACAGGCACCTGTCTGCGGGTCACAACCTGGAAGAGCAGGGTGCCGGCGCCGGCGGTGAACAGTGCGACATTGGGATCGAGGCCGGTGATCAGCGGTACCAGCACCAGTGCCCCGAAGGCGACGAGCAGCATCTGCGAGCCGGCGAGGGCCTGACGCGCCAGGCCCTGCGATTCGCTTTGTTGTGTTTCGTTGTCCTGCATGGGTGGTCTAACTCCCCTGGAGATGGCGGACGCACGGCGGGTGCGGCGGTGCAGGCCGCACACGCTGGATATGATGGAGAGCGCTGACGCGATCGGGCGGGCCCCGAGGTCATCTGCCCCGGGGGAGCAAGTCTGCCCGGCCGCGCTCGGCGGCGCAACAGCGCCGTTCGGCGGGCCCGCCGCGGGCATGGCCGGGTATCGGCGGGGTTTACGGGATAATGGCCGGTGGCGGTACCGTCGGGAAGACGCGCCGCGCGGCAACGGTACGTTCCGACAGGAGGACTGGACAGGTGAGCACGATGCGCAACAGGCGTTGGATCCCGGTGGTGGTCGCGGTGATGCTCACCGCGTTGCTCGCGGGCTGCGCGAGCTACGGCGAGCAGCGGGTGGCGCCGATCCCCATGCCGGCGTCCCAGGCGGATTCGGTCACGGTCAACGGCGCGACGCTGCTGGCGCGGGCCTACCTCGATCCGGACACGGCGGAGGAGGCCTTCGGTTTCGACATCCGGGGCGCCGGGCTGCTGCCGGTGCAGTTCGTCGTGGATAACACCACCACGGGCGAGGTGCGTATCGACGATGACAAGATGCTGCTGATCGACCGTGAGGGCAACGCCTGGCCCGTTCTCAGCGCCGATCAGGCGCTGGAGCGGGTGCGCACCCGGGTCGAGCAGGGCGAGGCTATCCGCAGCGGTGCCCGCAGCTCGCTGCTCACGGCGCTTGCCGGCGCCATTGCCGGCGCGGCCATCGGGGTGGTCAGCGGTGACGACGTGGTCAACACCGCCGGCAAGGGGGCCGCCGTGGGCGCTGCCGCGGGTGCGCTCGGTGGTGGTGTGAGCGGCTACGCCAACGTCGGCAAGGACATCCGCCGGGATCTTGCCGAACGCTCCATGCGGGACCGCGTGATCCAGCCCGGCGAGCTGGCCTACGGCTTCATGTTCTTCCCCGGGGCGAAGGAGGCGCAGTCCGTGGAGCGGCTGCGGCTGTCGGTGGTCGTCGACGGCGAGCGCCAGACCCTGCAGCTGCCGGTTTCCACCGTCACGGCGGGAGGTAATGAATAGCCTATCGTCATGATGCTCCCTTTCAATTTCACCCGGGCGCGGGTGACGCGTAGCGTTCTATCCGAATCGCACGCACAGGGAGATACAGCGATGACGGACAGAAACCGCCTCACCAACGCCGCGGGCGCCCCCGTGGCGGATAACCAGAACTCCAAGACCGCGGGACCGCGCGGCCCGGTGCTGATGGAGGACTACCACCTCCTCGAGCGCATGGCGCACTTCAACCGCGAGCGTATCCCCGAGCGCGTGGTCCACGCCAAGGGGGCCGGCGCCTATGGCACCTTCCGCGTCACCGCGGACATCACCGACTACTCCCGCGCGAGCGTGTTCTCGACGGTGGGCAAGGAGACGCCGGTGTTCGTGCGCTTCTCCACCGTCGCCGGCGAGAAGGGCTCGGCGGACTCCGTGCGCGACCCGCGCGGCTTCGCGGTGAAGTTCTACACCGACGAGGGCAACTGGGACCTGGTCGGCAACAACACGCCGGTGTTCTTCATCCGCGATCCGCTGAAGTTCCAGGACTTCATCCACTCGCAGAAGCGCCACCCCCGCACCGGCATGCGCGACAACACCATGCAGTGGGATTTCTGGAGCCTCTCGCCGGAGTCGCTTCACCAGGTGGTCTGGCTGCTCGGCGACCGTGGGCTGCCGGCGTCGTTCCGCAATATGAACGGCTACGGCTCGCACACGTTCAGCTTCTGGAACGAGCGCGGCGAGCGTTTCTGGGTGAAGTTCCACATCAAGACCCGGCAGGGCATCCGCTGCCTCACCGAGGCCCAGGGTGCGACGATCGCCGGCGAGACGCCGGACTACCACACCCAGGACCTGTTCGCGGCGATCGAGGACGGCGACTACCCGAAGTGGACCGTCTACGTGCAGATCATGCCGGAGGCGGATGCCGAGTCGTACCAGCTCAACCCCTTCGACCTCACCAAGGTCTGGCCCCACGCCGACTACCCGTTGATCGAGGTGGGCGAGCTGGAGCTCAACCGCAACCCGGACAATTACTTCGCCGAGGTCGAGCAGGCGGCGTTCGAGCCGTCGAACCTGGTGCCGGGGATCGGCGCCTCGCCGGACAGGATGCTCCAGGCGCGGCTGATGTCCTACGCGGACGCCCACCGCTACCGGCTCGGGGTGAACTACGCCCACATCCCGGTGAACCGGCCCAGGGTGGAGGCGCATACCTACCACCGGGACGGCTACATGCGCACGGACGGCAACTACGGTGCGGCGCCGAACTACGAGCCCAACAGCTTCGGGGGCCCGCAGGAGGACCCGTCCGTGGCCGAGCCGCCGCTGCGCATCTCCGGTGACGCGGGGCGCTACGACCACCGCGAGGGCAATGACGACTACACCCAGGCGGGGGAGCTCTACCGGCTGATGAGCGCGGATGAGAAGGACCGCCTGGTGAGCAACATCGTCGGCCACATCGGCGTGGTGCCGGTGGAGATACAGCGGCGCCAGCTCCCGCACTTCCACCGTGCGGACCCGGAGCTCGCCCGGCGCATCGCCGAGGGCCTGGGGCTGGACGTCGACGCCGTGGTCGCCTAGCGATCCGGTGATCCCCTGTCGGGGGCGGCCCCCCGCCCGCCCCCGGGCCCCCGGGCAGGATGGTGGGTGCCGGGTGCCGCCCACCGACACGGCGCCGGCCCGCCCCGGGCCCCCGCCGGTGGGGGGGCGCCCCGCGGCCCCCCCACGTCCCCGGTGCGGGATGTTGGCTGCCGGGAGCAGCCAACCTACACGGTGCGGCACCGCCCGGGACCCCTGCCATAGGCCGGCTGCTCGAAGGCAGCCGACGTCCCCGGTGCGGGATATTGGCTGCCGGGAGCAGCCAACCTACACGGCGCGGCATCGCCCGGGACCCCTGCCGTAGGGCGGCGGCTCGAAGGCCGCCCACGTCCCCGGTGCGGGATGTTGGCTGCGGGGCGCAGCCAACGTACCCGGTGCGGCACGGCCGGGGACCCCTGCCGTAGGCCGGCTTCTCGACGGCAGCCGACGTCCCCGGTGCGGGATATTGGCTGCCAGGAGCAGTCAACCTACGCGCCGTCATTGCGTGGCCTCGCGGTTCCCGCCCGCCTGTGAAAGAGAATCAGACTCTCGTGCAAATAATAATAACGATGGGTAAGGCCATGCGGCTTGCCGACCGGTAGCGTAGTCAATCACGTGCCCGGCCCGACCCGGTGTCCGGGTGCCAGGTGCCGGAATCACCGCGAACAACGACTACGAATGACGGAGGAGAGCATGGCGAACCATCGCAAACGGTTCCTTGTGGGCGCGCTACTCATGGCGTTCTGCGCCACGGCCGCCGCCAAGGAGTTCAAGCTGGGACTGATCGTCCCCGAGTCCCACGCCTGGTCCCAGGCGGCCAAGCGCATGGGTGAGGCGCTGGAGGAGCGCTCCGACGGCCGGCTGTCGGTCAGCATCTTCCCATCCGGCCAGCTCGGCGACGAGTCGCAGATGATGCAGCAGCTGCAGACCGGTGCCCTGGACATGGCCTTCCTTACAGTGGCCGAGGTCTCCAATCGCGTCGATGACTTCGGTGCGCTGTACGCCCCCTACCTGGCCAAGAACGTCAGCGAGGCGGACACCCTGCTGCACGCCAAGACGGCCCAGGGGCTGCTCGACCAGCTCCCGCGCAAGGCCGGCGTCGTGGGCATCGGCTACGGCATCGCCGCCATGCGGCTGATGCTGACCACCTACGAGGTCGACGACGTCTCCGATCTCGACGGCCACAAGATGCGGATCACGCCGTTCGAGCCCATCAAGGACTTCTACAACATCCTCGGTGCGGCCTCGACGCCGATGCCGCTGACCGATGTCTACGACGCCATGGCCAACGGCCAGGTGGACGGTGTGGATGCGGACATCGAGCTGGTCTGGAAGCTCCATCTCTACGACCACGCGGACACGCTGCTGTACTCCAACCACATGATGTTCCCGATGGTCGGCCTCGTCTCCGGCCGGGTCTGGGCAGGCATGGACAAGAAGGACCGCAAGCTCGTGCGCGAGACCATGTCCCAGTCGCTGGACGGTCTGTTCGACCGCTACACCGACGTCACCCAGGACATGCTCGACAAGGTCAAGAGCAAGGATGTGGAGATCCACCGCGTCGGGCCCGAGTTCTTCGGTGACAAGCTCGACGAGTGGGAGCAGCGCTGGCGCAAGAAGACGCCGGTGCTCGAAGAGCTGCGTGCGGACGCCGACCGGCTGCTTTGAGTATGGGGCTGGCACAGCAGCGTGACGGAGGTGGCGGCGCTGTCGCCGCCACCTCCGCCGGGGTCCGTGGCGACGGGGTCCCGATGGCGAGGCCCCGCGCGGCACTGAGGCGGCTGAGCGCCGCCCTGGGCTGGTTCGAGGCGCGTGCCTGTCAGACGCTGGCGGCGGCGCTGCCGCTGATGATCCTGGTGAATGTCGGCAGCCGCGCCATCGGGCAGCCGATCTTCTGGATGGACGAGCTGGCGATCTACACCATGGTGTGGCTGGCGATGTTCGGGCTCGCGCTGACCATCCACACCCGCGACGCGGTGTCGGTCACCCTGCTCCAGGACGTGGTGCCGGGGCCGTTACGCCGGTTCATGCGCGTGCTCTCCGACCTGATCGTAGTCGGCTTTGCCGCGGCGCTGGTCGTGCTCTCCTACCTCTGGTTCGACCCCATCACCTTCGCGCAGAGCGGCTTCGACGTGGCCGAGTTCTCCGCGCAGACGTTCAACTACATCTACCAGGAGCCCACGGCGACCCTCGGCATCTCCAAGACCTGGTTCTGGCTGATCGTGCCGCTGGTCGCGGTGACGACCCTCGTCCACGGGCTCGACAACCTCTGTGCGAGCGCCGCCGCCATGATCACCGGGCGGGACGACGCGGCGCCGGAGGCGGAGGACGCGCGGGCCGCCGCGCGGGAGTGACGTGATGGTTGCAGGTACCTTTCTCGCCCTGCTGTTTCTCGGTGTGCCTATCGCGGTGGTGCTTGCGGTGGCCGCGCTCGTGTACATCGGCGTGAGCGACAACGCCGTGCTCTACCTCTCCTATCCCCAGCAGTTCTTCGGCGGACTGGAGAAGTACGGACTGCTGGCGATTCCGCTGTTCATGCTCGTCGGCGAGCTCATGAACGAGGGCGGCATCACGCGCCGGCTGGTCTCGCTGGCCTCGGCGTTCATCGGTGCGGTGCGCGGCGGACTCGCCTACATCAACATCCTCGCCAACATGCTGCTCGCCTCCATCGTCGGCTCGGCGAACGCGCAGGTGGCGGTGATGTCGCAGGTCATGGTCCCGGAGATGCACAACAAGGGCTACGACCGCGGCTTCGCGACCGCCACCACGGCCGCGGGGGCGCTGCTCGCCCCGGTGATCCCGCCGTCCATGCTGTTCGTGATCTACGGTGTGCTCGCCCAGATCTCCATCGGCGACATGTTCATCGCCGGGATCATCCCGGGGCTGCTGATGGCGGTGGGCTTCATGGCCGTGATCGCCCTGCTCGGATTCGTTTACAACTATCCGCCCGGCGAGCGACTCACGCTCGCGGAGAAGGCACGCAACGTGGTCGCTGGCATACCGTCCATGCTCGTGCCCGCGGTGATCATCGGCGGCATCATCGGCGGGGTCACCACGCCCACCGAGGCCGCCGCCCTCGGTGCGGCGATGGCCGTGGTGGTGGGCAAGTACGCCCACGGCGAGATGCACTTCGAGCGCATGGGGCCGATGCTGCTGCGGGTGGCCACCAACACGGCGGTGGTGCTGGTGCTGGTCGCCGCGGCGAACGTATTCGGCTGGATCATCGTCTACGAACAGCTGCCGCAGGCGCTGACCGTCTACCTCCAGTCGCTGACCACCGATCCGTTCGTGTTCATGCTGCTGATCAACGTGCTGCTGCTGGCGGTGGGCACGGTCATCGACGGCATCGCCGCACTGATCATCCTGGTGCCGATCCTGCTGCCGGTGGCGCAGTCGACCTACGGCATCGATCCGTTCCACTTCGGCGTGGTCATCTGCATCAATCTCGTGCTCGGGCTGCTCACCCCGCCGGTGGGCGCGGCGCTGTACGTGGCCTCGCGGGTCACCGGTGTCAATCCCGGGGCGATTTTCAAGGCGCTGATGCCGTTCCTGCTGGTGACCGCCGGCGTGCTGGTCATGATCTCGTGGCAGCCGCGCCTCGTGACCTTCTTCATTCAGTGAGCGGCCGCGGCCGCCCCCCCGGGGGCGGCGGGGGCCCCCCCCCGGCGGTTGCGGGGGGGGTGTGAGCCAGGAAAGCAAGCCCGGGCCGGTTGTGTGTTGTGGGGGTCCACCCCCCCCCGTCGCGGCGGGGGGGGCGGCGCCCGCCCCCGGGGGGGGCCGCCCCCGGCCGCTCACTGAATGAAGAAGGTCACGAGGCG
>NZ_JBHFPQ010000031.1:0-1844 GCF_041949875.1 Arhodomonas sp. KWT2 | reverse complement strand
GCCGGGCTGCTCCCCCACCGCCTGGTCGGCGAGGAGGCGGTGAGCGCCCCCTTTCGCTACCGCCTCGACTGCCTCTGCCAGCGCGGCGATCTCGAGCTCAAGCACCTCATCGGCGCCCCCGCCCGGCTCGCCATCCGCCAGGCCGACGCCAGCGAGCGCCCCCTCCACGCCCTCGTCGCCGAGGCCGCCCGCCTCGGCGAGGACGGGGGGCTGAGCACCTACCAGCTCACCCTCGTGCCCTGGCTGTCGATGCTCGCGCTCGGGCGCGGCAGCCGCATCTTCCAGGACCGCTCGGTCCCCGGGATCGCCACCGCCGTGTTCGACGCCCACGCCCTCGCCCGCGGGCGCTACCGCTTCGATCTGCGCCGCGACTACCCCGCGCGCAGCTACTGCGTGCAGTACCGCGAGAGTGACCTGCACTTCATCAGCCGCCTCTTCGAGGAGGAGGGGCTGTTCTACTACTTCGTCCACGGCGGCGAGGCCGGCCACACCCTGGTGGTCACCGACGACGTCGACACCTGCCCCGCCGTCGAGCCCGCCACCATCCGCTTCCACCGCCAGGGCCCCACCGAGACCCGTGACACCCTCACCCAGTGGGGCGGGCGGCGCCGCGCGCAGCCCACCCGCGTGAGCCTCGCCACCTTCGACTACAAGCAGCCCTCGCTCGCCAGGCGCACCGTGCTCGATACCGCGCACGAGCGCGGCAACGCGCCCGCCGCCGAGCACTACGACTACGCCGGCGCCTACTACTACCGCGGCTTTGAGCGCGGCGGGCGCCTCGCCGCCAACCGCCTCGAGGCCTTCGACGCCCGCGCCCGGCGCTTCCACGGCACCGGCGGCGCCCGCCAGCTGCTCGCCGGCCACCGCTTCGAGCTCACCGAGCACCCGCTCCACGACACCGGCGGCGAGGCCGAGCGCCACTTCCTCGTGCTCGCCCTCAGCGTCCACGCCGAGAACGCCCTGCCCGTCAGCCCCGCGCTCCGCGCCCTGCCCGGCAGCCTCCAGCCCGACATCGACGCCGCCCGCCGCGCCCACGGCCTCGAGGCGCACGGCGACGAGCGCGAGGACTACCGCAGCGCCGGCACCGGCCACTACCTCGTCTCCCTCGAGGCCCAGCGCGCCCACATCCCCTACCGCCCCGCGCTCGAGCACCCCCGCCCCGTGCTCGCCGGCCCCCAGACCGCCACCGTCGTCGGCCCCGAGGGCGAGGAGATCCACACCGATCACCTCAACCGCGTGAAGGTCCGCTTCCACTGGGACCGCCTCGCGCGCGGCGACGAGCGCGACAGCTGCTGGCTGCGCGTCGCCGAACCCAGCGCCGGCGCCGGCTGGGGCGCGGTGTTCACCCCCCGCGTCGGCCAGGAGGTGCTCGTCGACTTCCTCGACGCCGACCCCGACCGACCGCTGATCACCGCGCGCGTGTTCAACGCCGCCACCCCGCCGCCGTGGCACAGCAACGGCCTGCTCTCGGGGCTGCGCTCCCGCGCCTACCGCGCCAGCGGCCACAACGAGCTCGTCTTCGACGACGCCACCGGCCAGCAGCGCCTGCGCCTGGCCAGCGACCACGCCGCCAGCCAGCTCAACCTCGGCTACCTCATCCACCAGCGCGACAACCACCGCGGTGCGCTGCGCGGCAACGGCTTCGAGCTGCGCTCCGACGCCTTCGGCGCCGTGCGCGCCAACCAGGGCCTCTACCTCACCACCTGGGGCCAGCCCGGTGCCGGCGGCGACCAGCTCGACCTCACCCCCGCGCGCGAGCAGCTCGCCAGCGCCCACCGCCTCGCCGAGCGCCTCTCCGGGAGCGCCACCGCCCACCGCGCCGAGGCGCTCGAGGCGCACACCGA